>CAMCCU010000231.1 GCA_945872975.1 Pedosphaera parvula Ellin514 | reverse complement strand
TCACACTCGACTATTGGGAGAGCGGAATGGATCTCGGCCTGTCCCGGGACATGTTCGACAGCTTCATCAAATACCAGGGCCTGATGGCCGCGCAGTTTGAGCGACTCCAGAAGAGCTATGACTTCGGCATCATCGGCGGAGACCGGTCGACGGATGAAATCAATGTGGAGTTGCAGCAAAAGATCGAACAGGTGCTGGCGAAGAAATGAATTGCCTCCCGTGTGGTGCGGCAGACGTTGCGCTCTTCACGAATGGTTTCCAACGAATTGATTTCAAAGCTCACGAATGTTCTGCACCTGTTACAAACTCACCCCTCACCCCGGCCCTCTCCCCGTTGAGGGGAGAGGGAGTCGCAAGGGGCGGGCCTCGAGATATGACAGCATGTCG
This sequence comes from Pedosphaera parvula Ellin514, assembly GCA_945872975.1. Taxonomy (GTDB): domain Bacteria; phylum Verrucomicrobiota; class Verrucomicrobiia; order Limisphaerales; family JADJPG01; genus JADJPG01. The sequence continues at coordinate 7,899 of CAMCCU010000231.1, read as the reverse complement.
CCGCGTTGGCTTCCTTCCGGCCTGTTCCGTTCATACAACCAGAACGCAACAAGCGCGGCCCAGGGTGTCGCATGGAATACAGCCGCTTGTCGCGCCCCCTCTCCCCTCAACGGGGAGAGGGCCGGGGTGAGGGGTGAGAAGGTTCGTTGCGCCTCCCCATCGTGGGTTTTGAAAGCGACTCCAATGAATCAGACGGTGGAAGGATTTTCTAACAAGTCAGTTTTATCCGCAGGCAACTATCATGGCTGACAACGTCAAAGCAACTCACGTGGTGGGTGTTGATCTGGGCGGAACCAAGATCCTCGCCGGCGCCTTTGGTCCCGGATTTCAGTGCCTCTCGCGGATCAAGATCAGCACCAAGCCCGAGCGCGGTCCCGAAGGCGTCATCGAAAGGATCGCCCGTTGTGTGCGTGATGTGGTGGATGAGGGCGATCTCGCGATGAACGGCATCCGGGGCATTGGGATTGGCGCTCCGGGCGCGGTCAACACCGAGGAAGGTCGCGTCATCTTTGCCCCGAACCTGGACTGGAAAGATGTTCCGTTGAAGAAATTGCTGGAGAAGGAGCTGGGTGTCCCCGTCTTCGTCGAGAACGACTGCAAGCTTCATACGCTGGGAGTATTTGACGCGGAGCTGAAGGGCAAAGTCCGCCATCTCATCGGAGTCTTTCTGGGCACGGGCATCGGAGCCGGAGTGATCATCGACGGGAAGCTCTACACCGGCTTTAACGGTTCCGCCGGCGAGGTGGGCCACATGGTCATTGATATCAATGGGCCGGAGTGCGCCTGCGGAAATCGCGGCTGCTTCGAGGCACTCGCCAGTCGCCGCGCGATCTTCCGGACGATCCAGACCGCAGTGAAGAAGGGGCAGGAGACGTTGCTGGTCGAGATGCTCGGGAAGGAACTCGATGACATGCGCAGTGGCGATATCCGCAAAGCCATTCGGCGCGGCGATAAATTTGTCGAGAAAGTCATCGACCAGGCGGCGGAATACACCGGAGTGGCCGTCGGCAATCTCATCAATCTCTTCAATCCGGAAGTCATCGTGCTCGGCGGCGGCGTCATTGAACAGTTGGAGCATGAGATGTTGCCGATCATTGAAAAGGTCGCCAAAGCCCACGCCCTTCCTGGCACCGCGAAGGGAATTGAGATTATGGCGACCCGGCTGGGCGACGACGCCGGCATCACCGGAGGCGCAGTGGTCGCCATGCGACGCACGAGTTAGCGGTCTGCCAGACAGGGGATTTCGTCTGATGATTTCCGTTTGCGTGCCGGGGCCTCCTTTCATAAAGTGCCGCCGGTCTTTCCGCCGAATGTTCGGAGTGGACGGACTGGAACATCAATTGAACTCACGAAACATGAAGCACTGGATCGCTTGCTCGCTGTCGCTGTTTGTCCTCGTCATCACCGGTTGCGATACCGTCAACCACGCCCAGTTGCAGGTGGTCGCGCCGAAGTCGGAACGCGGGGCGGTCGCCTCCATCCCGGCCTCGGAACGCGATGTCGTGAAGCAGGTGATCACCGAGATTGCCGTGCGCTGGCGGTTCGAGGATCGGACCAGCATCTCGCTCACGCCTGACACGATTTGTTCATACGCACAGGTGGACGTGAAGCATCCCATCAGCATCAAGGCTTGGGCTGCGGCGGACCGGATTTCGATCGATATTTCCCAGCCGCCGGCGGAAGTCGGTGAAAGCGGTGCGTATCAAAATTTCCGCAATGAGGTGATGTCCGCGCTGAAGAAGCAGTTTGGCGAACGCCTCAAGCAGGCCCAGAAGCTTGACCAGGTCTCGGCGGGCGCATCGAAGCCTTGAGGCTTCAGGGCGGTGCGCTGCGGGCGTATCTTTTCATCGTGGTTGATGAGAAGGGGTCCACCCTCACCCCAGCCCTCTCCCCCAGGAGAGGGGGCGCGATGCAGCCGGTCGGAACGATTCATCGTCTTTGCCGCGTTCGACAGCGCTACAAACGCGGAAGGAAACGTTCTTACATTCAGACCCATGGCCGCGCTCCCTCTCCTGGGGGAGAGGGCTGGGGTGAGGGCGAGCATCTTCCAACCACGCTTTCCAGATGCGCCCGTGCGCCGTTTCTTGAATCTATTGCAGGTGTCTTGCCCGGCCCCGGGCCCACCACGGATCGACTCGTCCGAGTAGGAAGTAAGCCCACTCTTCTTTCAGCTTGGTCCAGAATGAACGGGATTGTCCCCAGGTCGCCGCGTTGATCCGTTTGCTGTGAGCAAGGATTTCCTGAAAGATTTCACCTGCCGCCGCAACGGTTGCGGATTCCGTCACCCTGACCAGCAGCTCGTAATTGATGCTCAGGCTGCGTGCGTCCAGGTTGCACGAGCCCACATAGACTTGCTCGTCGATGAGGAACAGCTTCGCGTGGAGCACTTGTGGCTGATACTCGTAAACTTCGATCCCGCGTTTTAGCAGCCGGCGATAGAGCTTCTGGGTGGCGAGTTGAGAGATCCGGACATCGCTTTTCCCGGCCAGGATGAGCTGCACCTTTCCTCCCCGCCGCGTGACCATCTCCATCTCATGGCGAATCCGCCAGGTCGGCAGAAAATAAGCGCAGACAATCTGGACCGTATGCGCGTTGGCCAGATCGGTGGCGAGGTTCTTCTTGAGGAAGTTGTAGCCGCGTCCGGGTCCACTGAGCAGAAGTCGCCAGTTCTCAGCGGAGATGGTGGCGTGGGAGTTTCCCTTTCGCAGACGATAGAGGGGACTGTAATTGAAATCCGCCCGGGCATAGGAGTTGTCGAAGCTTTCGCCAAGTTCTGCCGCGAGGGATCCTTGGATACGAATGCCGAGATCCCGCCAGCCTTTCGTGACGCCGTCGCCGTCATATTCGGGCGCGATATTGAATCCGCCGATGAAGGCAATCTGATCATCGCAAACCAGCAGCTTCCGATGGTTGCGGTAAGGTATGCGTCCGATCTTGAGCGGGTTGAACAGGCGGAACTTTCCGCCCGCGTCCGTGAGGGTTTTCCAGAACGCTCCCGGCAATCCGAATGACCCCAGCGCATCGAGCATGACTCTGACCTGCACCCCGCGTTGGGCCGCCCGGACGAGCGCATCGCGGACCAGATCGCCCGGGTTGCCTGCGGAGTAGATGTACATCTCCAGGCGGATGGTCTGCCGCGCCGACTCGATCTCCTCGATCATCGGGGGAAAAGCCTCGCTGCCGGAGCGAAGCCAGCGGAATGAAGTTTTGGGTGAAGCCGGCACGCTTACAAGTCGCGCGCGTATAGATTCATCAACTCCATCCCGTTGCCGTTGTCGCGAAGTCCAAACGGCACGCGCGCTTTCGCGGTGGCGGGGAGAGTCACGCGCTGCGATTCCTTGTCACCGCGTTTCACGACGATCTCGCTGCCTTTCACCGTGATGCTGTAACGCTGATAGTTGCCGACGACCGCGTCCGCGAGCTTCACCTCCACGCCGCGCACGACGATCGTCGGAGGCGTCGTCGCGGGTTTGCCTTCGGCGGGCTTGGATGGCCGGCAGTCGAAGACGAATTCAGCGTCGCCATAATCTTTCTCCGACCACAGCGTTGCGTCGGGATTCGCCTCGCCGGCGCGCAGGCTGATGCGTTCTCCGCGCGCGGCCCAGCGCTGGACGGTGGCGGCATTCGTCTTCCATCCGCGCAAATCCAGCCCGGTGAAAATCGTGCGCAGGCCGGAGTCCTCAGGCGCGGTCAGGTTCGCCGGTGTATTGCTGGAAGGCAGTTCCTTGATGCGAACATTGCGGAACTCGACCGGCGCTCCTTCGGACTCGAGCGCGAGATAGCCCTTGCGATAATTGCAATCCTCGCCGCCGGAAACTTCCTTGCCGTTCACGCTCAGGCGCAGGACGCCGTTCGTGCAGACGATGCGGTAGTGGTTCCACTCGGGCGTTCCCTTGCTGCGATCCTCCGAGGGGAAACTGCGGTCCCCGGAATGTTTGCCGAAAGGTTTCATTGACGCGCCGTGAATCGGGAACACATCGCCGTGCGTGGTGAACCAGTCGGACTTCTTCCCGTTGGCCTTCTCGTATTGCTCGGCGTAGCCGTGATCCAGGACCTGCACTTCGACGCCGCGCAGGAACGGCACGGCGGGCGCGGCAATGGGCGTGCCCCAGATGAAGACGCCGGAATTCCCGCCCTTGCTCAGATGCCGCCATTCCACTTCCATGATGAAGTTCTCATACTGCCGCGTGGTTCGCATAGCGCCCGTGGGCCGGCCCGTGCAATGGATGACTCCCTCGCGCACGCTCCAGGTTTCCGGTGCGCAATTCGCGTTCACCCAACCGGTGAGATCGCGTCCGTTGAACAAAGGCACGAACCCGTCGTCATCGGCTGCAACGACCACCGATGCGCAGGTTGCAGTCAGCCACAATGTGAGGAGGAATGTTTTCATGCGCGGAGTGTGAGTGAGGTTGTCTGGAAATGCACGCAAGATGCGACCATGCGCTACGCCAGCTTCCAGCCCTTGCGATACTCGCGACGGATGAACTTGTCCGCCGCCCGCGTGTTCGTCGCGCGGAGCTTCTTTGAATCCCAGACCAGCTTTTGTCCGGCGCGAAAGGCCACGTTGCCGAGGTGGTTCGCCTCGGTCAGCCAGCCGGCGTATTGGAAGTTGCAGGTCGTCGGCGCGCCGGTCTTGCACGCGTGAATCCATTCCGCGTGATGGCCGATGGATTTCGGGATGAACGGCTCCGGGCGCTTGAAGTCAGCAAAGTCCTTCTCCGGCAGCAGCAGATGCTTGTCGTAACTGGAGAGCAACATGCGCCCGTTCGTGCCGATGAAAAGCACGCCGCTGTCCCACTGAGGAATGCCCTTTGCCGTCCAGATTTCCGGCTTGTCCTCGCCCTGATGCCAGGTCAAACGCACCGGCGGCAATTCACCGCGTGCGCCATACTCATAGGTCGCGTGCATCGAAGCGGGCGCGATCTCGGGATGCGGCGGCGGCCCGCCCGCCTCGATGGTCAGCGGGGCCTGAAGTTTCAGCGCCCAGAACGGCAGATCGTTCCAATGCGAGCCGAGATCGCTCATCGTGCCGTTGCCGAAATCCCACCAGCGATACCACTTCGGCCCCGGGTAATAGACCTGGTTGAAGGGACGGAACGGCGCCGGCCCCAGCCAAAGATCCCAGTCGAGTCCCTTCGGCACAGGCGACGTTTCAGTGGGGCGCTCGCTCGCGCTGACGATGTCGTGGTTCTTCGCTGCGGCCTCGGCGGATTGCCAGCCCCACGCGCGCCCGACCCATACATGCACCTCGTGCACTGGTCCGATCGCGCCGCTCTGCACCAGTTCGACCACGCGCCGATAGTTGTCGCCTGCGTGAATCTGGGTGCCCATCTGGGTAGCGACCTTCGCCTTTGCGGCGGCTTCACGGATGACACGCGCCTCCCAGATGTTGTAGGTGAGCGGCTTCTCGCAATAGACGTGCTTGCCCAGCTTGAGGGCCGGCAGCGTCGCGAAGGCGTGCGTGTGCTCGCAAGTGCTGACCACCACGGCATCGAACTCCTTCTCGATCTCGTAGAGCTTGCGGAAATCCGTGAAGCGCTTCGACTGCGGAAATTTCTTCTGAGCCGAGTCGAGTGTGGCTTCGGAGACGTCGCACACGGCGATGATGTTCTCGCTCCTGCCGACGTCGCCCATGTTGCTGCCGCCGCGCCCGCCGGCGCCGATGACGGCGATGTTCAGTTTGCTGTTGAGGTTCTGTCCGCGCAGGAAGGCGGGTGCCGCGAGCGTGCCCAGCGCGGAAGCGGCGAGCAGCTTGGAAAAATGACGCCGCGATAACGCTTCGGACAGTGGGGATGACGGTGACGATGGCTTCGTGTTCATAGGCTGTGGAATGCTTCTACCTTGGCCCGTCCGCTTTTGCACCCAGGAAATTGCCAGGTGTCGGCAAGCGCGCTTCCGGTGTAACGGTTTGACTTGGTTCGGTGTGGAACGTAGTTTTGCCCCGCATGTTGGTATCCCAACCCAGCTCCAATGAAACATCCATTCCAGTAGCACCCGCTCTGGATATCAATTTGGCGTGGAAGCGCATCATCGCCCCGGCTGAGCCGTTTCTCAAAGCTGTCGTTGAGCGCTTGCGCGACCAAATCAACGAGTTCGAGCGGGATATTGCGGTCTATGCCGAGTACGCGCTGACAAATCAAGGCAAGCAGTTGCGCCCCGCTTTGGTCGCGTTGAGCGGAGGAGCCACGGGCAAGGTGGGGGATTCTCATGTGATGGTGGCGGTCATCATCGAGATGGTTCACCTGGCCACCCTGGTTCATGACGATGTCATGGATGAAGCACGGATCCGTCGCAGCCGTCCCACGCTGGCGGCAAATTGGGGGAATGAGATTTCCGTCCTGCTCGGTGATTGCCTGTTTGCCCATGCCTTGAAGCTGGCGGCGGAGTTCCCGACGACGGAGATTTGCCGGGCGGTGGCGGCGGCGACCAACACGGTTTGCTCAGGTGAGATTCTGCAGACCCAGCGCCGGAGAAATTTTGAACTTTCCCGCGCCGAATATTTCAAAGTCTTGCAGATGAAGACCGGCGAACTGTTCGCATTATCATGTGATTTGGGTGCCTGCTTGAGCGGTGCGACGAGTGCGCAAAGGAGTGCGTTGAGGCATTACGGAATGTCGATCGGCACCGCGTATCAAGTGTATGACGACTGCCTCGACCTGTTTGGTTCCGAGGCCGCCGTGGGCAAGAGTCTCGGCACCGACATGGCGAAGGGTAAGCTCACGCTGCCGCTCCTGCTGGCGCTGGAGCGGACGGCAGGGCCCGAGCGCGAGCGGATCAAATCGATGGTGGTGGATTGGAAGCCGGACTATCTCGGGGACCTCGTCGAGATCCTGAAAAGGCACCAGACTCTGGAGGATTCCCAGCATGTGGTCCTTGAGCATCTTGATGCGGCCCGGGTGCATCTGAGCGTGTTGCCGGAATCTGAGAGCAATGCCGGATTGTCCGGTTTGGTAGATTATCTGGCGCACCAGACCGTGGCGCTTGGAACTCACGGGTGACCAGTTATGAGCAAACCTGCTCCAGAGCGAGGAATCGATTTGGCTCCGGCCAGCGGTTCGCCGTCTGATGAATCGGCGCCGTTTGAATCGACGGAGGATTTGGTTCTGGTGCAGCGCGCTCAAGACGGCGAGGTGGGTGTGTATGATGAACTGGTTCGCCGTTATCAGGAGCGGGTCTATGCGACCATCTACCACATGACGGCGAATCGTGAGGACGCAGGAGATCTCACACAGGAAGCGTTCATCAAGGGATATCAGGCTCTCAAGACCTTCAAGGGAGATTCGAGCTTTTATACGTGGGTTTACCGGATAGCGGTGAACAAGACGATTAACTTTCTCAAGTCACGAAAGAACAAGCCGCATCTCAGCCTGAATGATTTGGACCTGAATGCAGAGAATCATCCTGATCTCGTGGACTTGGTTTCCCACAAGACGCCCCGGCGGGACGCGGGCTTGAATGAATTGCAGGGGAAGTTGAGCGAGGCGATGCTGAAGCTCTCGCCGGCGCACCGACTGGTGGTGACGTTGCATGACGTGCAGGGGCTGGTGCATGAGGAGATTGCGAGCATCATGGATTGCAATGTCGGCACCGTTCGCTCGCGGTTGTATTACGCGCGACAGCAGCTTCAGGCGTATCTCTCGGACTATCTCAAGTAGTTATGAATGCTGACCATGACAAGCAGAACGAGTTGCAGAAGATGCTGGCATCGAAGAAGCACGAGGCACCACCGCCCCGTTTCTCCCATGGCTTTTCTGAAACGGTGATTGACCGATTGCAGCATCCAGAATCTCCCGGTGAGCAGACGTTTTCGCAGAGGTTCATTCAAGCAATGGAGAGCAAACCTGTCCTCGTCTGTTTGAGCGGGGTGGTCGTGTTCGCCTGTCTGGCCGTGGGATTGGT
>CAMCCU010000230.1 GCA_945872975.1 Pedosphaera parvula Ellin514 | reverse complement strand
CGGCTGAAAATAGTGGTTTTCACCCTCCAGTCCGCCAAGTCGGGCTAAGCAGAGCGAGCATCGACGAAGGCGTTCGGTTCAGACGATGATTTGCAGTGATGAACAAACACGAGACCGAGCAAACTGTTGCTTCAGTTGGGAACGACTGGGGATCAAGAAGCCATGTTCAGATACTGGTGCTGATCGCGGCCACCGCTCTCGGCATCTACCTCTGTTACCGACTGGCCCAGTCATTTTTGGCGGCGATCGGTTGGGCGCTGGCGCTGGCCGTGTTGTTCACACCCTTGCACCGCTGGATTGAGTTAAGGCTTAAGCGACCGAACCTGGCTGCCACAGTTACCATCCTGGTGGTGGGATTGATCGTGGTCGTGCCGGCAACATTTGTAGGTCAACGTCTCATCATGGAGTCGGCGCGAGGCGCGGAGATCATCAAGACGAAGGTCGAGTCCGGCGAATGGCGGCGTGCCATCCAGGCGCAACCTCGCCTCGCAGGCGTCATTGACTGGGTCGAGCGGAAAGTTGATCTGCCAGGAACAATCAAGGACATCGCCACCTGGCTGACCGCGACCGCCGGGTCCATTCTCAAAGGTTCGGTGGTCCAGATGATCGGATTCTGCCTGACCTTCTATCTTCTCTTCTATTTCCTGCGGGACCGTCGCGCAGCACTTCAATCGTTGAAGTCCTTCTCACCTCTATCCGGGCCTGAAATGAACCGGCTGTTTGGCCGTGTCGGCGATACCATTCACGCCACCGTTTACGGAACATTGGCCGTCTCCGCCGTGCAGGGCCTGCTCGGTGGGCTGATGTTTTGGTGGCTGGGCCTGCCGGTGCCGTTGCTCTGGGGCGTCGTGATGGGCCTTCTCGCCGTGGTGCCGGTCTTGGGTGCGTTTGTCGTGTGGATTCCGGCGGCCCTCTTTCTCGCTTTGGAAGGAAACTGGGGCAAAGCCCTGATCCTTACTTTGTGGGGCGGGGGCGTCGTCGCAGGAATCGACAACCTGCTGTATCCAATCCTGGTCGGAAACCGGTTGAAGATGCACACCGTCCTCGCCTTCATTTCTGTCGTTGGCGGCCTGATTGTATTCGGCCCGTCCGGGATCATCCTCGGTCCTGTGACGCTCACGTTCACCTTGGTGCTTCTGGAAACCTGGCGCAGTCGCACCGAGGCTGAGCCACACGCGCACCCCGAGACGTTGTCGTCTCGATCGCCGGGAATGGACGGTGTTTCCACCAAAGTCGGCGTTCGCCACTCGGCGTCCAGCCAGCGCTCCGACCACATCAAATCATGAACTCAAGAACAGGCGAGACCACCAACCGAGCCACGCTGGCGACAATGGCGCGTCGCGCCATGATCGATCGTGGTTTGTCCCGGCGGCAAAGAGCGAATGGAGTGCTCAAGGTGGCGATCAAGCGGCAGGCCATGAAATCCGAGGTCCAATCATAGGCAAAATCCGGTTGGCCTGGCATTCGCACCCGCCGGAAGGTGCATCAGGGCAAGTGGGCTCTGTGGAGCAATCGTGAATCTCAGTTTGGTCCTCGAGCCCAACCCAAGTAACCAAGAATCACCAAACCTCAACATATGAATGCCACCCATCTCCATCTCATGCTCAATCACCTGCCAGTCCTCGGCACGGCCTTTGGGCTGGGACTCTTGCTTTTCAGTCTCTGGCGAAAAAGCACTGAGCTGAAGAAGGCCGCGCTCGGCGTCTTTGTCATCGTCGCGCTTGCTGCCGTGCCGGTGTATCTCACGGGCGAACCAGCGGAGGACGGGGTCGAATCGCTTCCGGGCGTCTCCAAGTCCATCATGGAACAGCATGAGGAAGCAGCGGGTGCCGCCTTCACCGGAGTCGTGGTCCTGGGCGTGGCGGCGCTGGGCGGGATGATCCTGTTTCGTGGTGGAAGAGCATTGCCCGTTTGGTTCAGCGTTTCGTCGCTCGTCGCAGCTTTGATCGTCAGCGGCCTCATGGCCTGGGTCGCGAACCTGGGCGGACAGATCCGGCACTCGGAAATTCGCGCCGGCAACAGCCCGCCTGCGGCAACCGGCGAAAAGCACAACTAGCAGCCGGTTCAGCGGAGAAACTCCGCGACCTCGAATGCACAATGAATTCTACCCTGGAAGAAGCACCTGAAAGTGCGCGGAAGGAACCTTTGCCACCGCCGCCCGCTCAACCTTGGTACGCGCCGTCCAGCCTCTGGCATCGCAAGTCCACGGTCATCGCGGCGTTCTCCGTCGTGGCCATCCTGTTGCATCTGTTGCTCCGATTCGGTTTCCAGATGGAGCCGGCCGCGCACAGAATCCCTTTGCTCGTCACCCTTGTTCTCGGTGGCCTGCCGCTGCTCTATGATTTGCTGCGGAAAGTGCTGAAGCGGGAGTTTGGATCCGATCTGCTGGGGGGAATTTCCATCATCACCTCAGTCCTGCTGGGCGAATACCTGGCTGGCTCGATCATCGTGCTGATGCTCTCCGGCGGTGAAGCGCTGGAGAGTTACGCGTTGCGCAGCGCCTCTTCCGTGCTGGCCGCGCTGGCGAAACGAATGCCTTCCATCGCGCACAGGAAACGAGAATCTGAGATTGTGGATGTGGCGCTGGCGGAGGTTGCAGTGGGCGACACGCTCGTGATTTATCCACACGACATCTGCCCGGTGGACGGCGTCGTGATCGAAGGTCACGGCACGATGGATGAATCCTACCTGACGGGCGAGCCGTTCCAGATCACCAAAACCTCCGGCTCTACGGTGATCTCGGGCGCGATCAACGGCGAGTCAGTGCTGACCATCCGCACGACTCAACTCGCCGCTGATTCGCGCTACGCCAAGATCATGGAAGTCATGCGCGAGTCGGAGGCGAAGCGACCGAGTTTGCGACGGCTCGGCGATCGCCTCGGCGCGATTTATACTCCGGTGGCGCTGGTCGTCGCCATCCTCGCGTGGGCGATCAGCGGAGAGGCGATTCGCTTTCTCGCGGTGCTGGTGATTGCCACGCCTTGCCCGCTGCTGCTCGCCATTCCCATCGCCATCATCGGCTCGATTTCCCTCTGCGCCCGCCGGGCGATCATCGTGAAGAGCCCCGTGGTGCTCGAACAGATCGCCGAGTGCCGGGTCGCGATCTTCGACAAGACCGGGACGCTCACGTATGGCGAGCCGACGTTGACCGAGCAACTCATCGCCCCCGGCTTCGAGCAAAAGGAAGTGCTGACGCTCGTGGCGAGTCTGGAGCGCTACTCGAAGCATCCGCTGGCTCGCGCGATTCTCGCGGCAGCGAAGGAAGCTGGAGTTCAACTCCCCGAGGCCACCGAAGTGGGCGAGCAGCCGGGCCAGGGACTTCGCGGCACCGTCTCCGGCCACTCCCTGATGATCACAAGCCGGAACAAATTGCTGGCGCAGAATGTTGCCGGCTCCGATCAGCTTCCCCCGCTCGCCGGTGGACTCGAATGCGTAGTGGTGATCGATCAGCGCTACGCGGCAGCCTTGAGGTTTCGCGATGCCCCGCGCGCGGAGAGCCGCTCCTTCGTGAAGCATCTGGGTCCGAAGCACCAATTCGCGCGCGTGATGATCGTGTCCGGCGACCGTGAGTCGGAGGTCCATTACCTCGCAGAGCAAGTCGGCATCACCGAGATCCACGCGCAGCAAAGTCCCGAACAGAAGCTCGCGCTCGTTCGCGCTGAAACGGCAAAAGCAAAAACCCTCTACGTCGGCGACGGCATCAACGACGCCCCGGCCATGATGGCGGCCACCGTCGGCATGGCCATCGGACAGAACAGTGACGTAACTGCGGAAGCGGCGGGCGTCGTGATCATGGATAACTCGCTCAAGAAGGTGGACGAGTTCATGCACATCAGCCGCCGCATGCGCATCATCGCGCTCCAAAGCGCCGTGGGCGGAATGGCGTTGAGCGTCATCGGCATGGTCTTCGCCGCGACTGGTCATTTGACTCCGGTCGCCGGAGCCATCACTCAGGAAGTCATCGACGTGCTGGCCGTGTTAAATGCCTTGCGGGCTGCTTTTCCTCCGAAGGTGATCCATGATCTTTGACGACACGCACACCATCAAAAATATGACGACCACCGAATCCTTTACCGCCGGTCTGCGCACCGCCTCGCTCGGACTCGTGCTCGCCGCGCTCACCATTCTCTTCGGTCAGGGAATGGGCATCGTGTTCGGACTCAACGAAGATTCCATCAAGAGTCGATTGAAAGCATCCGCCGCCGCAGCGCGCGACACCGTTTACAAAGGCGACGATGCCGCCATCAAAGCGGTGTTGGACAAGTCGTGGGTTTACATGCAGCGCGCTCACCTACACGCGGGCGGCATGGGCACCACGGCGCTGGCGTTGATCGTATTGTTGGGACTGCTCGGCACTTCACGTCTCGTGACGACGGCCATCGGCCTCGGGCTTGGCGCGGGCGGATTCGGCTACTCTGTTTTCTGGATGTGGGCCGGTTTCCGCGCTCCTGGACTCGGCAGCACGGGTCTGGCGAAGGAGTCGCTCAAGTGGCTGGCCATGCCTTCCTCCGGTGCGTTCGTCCTCGCGACGATTGGAGTGCTCGTCCTGCTCTTCATCCCCCCCGTCCGGCGGCAGTGCGGCGAGGTCAACGCCCACTCGCCCGCGTGAAACTCCGGACTTCACGACCCTCTTGACCGACCAATCGCCATCAATTGCCGTCCATGGTGAAATCAAAAGATAAAGTATGGCATCAGTTGCCGGCCTCGGAAGTCACGCAGTTCCTCGACGTGAATTTGTCCACCGGCCTGTCGGCAGATGAAGTGCGCCGCCGCCAGAAGGAGCACGGCCCGAACCGCGTCACGGCGCGGCGCGGCACGCCGACCTGGCTGAAGTTTCTCAAACAGTTCAACCAGCCGCTCGTTTACATCCTGTTGGTGGCGGCCGGCGTGACGGCGTTCCTCGGCGAATGGGTGGATTCGTCGGTCATCTTCGGCGTCGTGTTCATCAACGCCATCGTCGGCTTTCTCCAGGAGGCCAAGGCGGAGAAGGCCATCGAGGCGCTCGCGAAAATGGTGGCCACCGAAACCACAGTGCTGCGGGACGGCCGCAAACTCCGTGTCCACTCCGAGCAACTCGTGCCCGGCGACGTGGTGTTGCTGCAATCCGGCGACCGCGTGCCTGCCGACCTGCGGCTCTTCCATGTCCGCAATCTTCACGCCGATGAATCAGCGTTGACTGGCGAGTCGCTTCCCGTAGCCAAGCACGCCGACGCGCTCGCGCTGGACACGATTCTCGCCGAACGAAAAAACCTCACCTACACCGGCACGCTCATCACCAGCGGCCAGGCCGAGGGCGTCGTGTGGGCCATCGGCGACCAGACGGAGACCGGTCGCATTTCGCATCTCATTTCCAGCGCGGTCGAATTGTCCACGCCGTTGACGAAGAAGATCGCGCAGTTCAGCAAGCTGGTGCTCTGGGTGATCGTCGGTCTGGCAGCCGCCACGTTCGCGCTCGGCGTCGCGCGTGGCGAAAAGCCGGTCGAGATGTTCATGGCGGCGGTGGCGCTGGCGGTCGGCGCGATTCCGGAAGGATTGCCCGCCGCCGTCACCATCGTGCTCGCCATCGGCGTGTCGCGGATGGCGAAGCGGCAGGCCATCATCCGCAAGCTGCCCGCCGTCGAAACGCTCGGCAGCACCACGGTGATTTGCTCGGACAAAACCGGCACGCTCACCGAGAACCAGATGACGGTGCAGGAAATTTTTGCAGGCGGAAAACTCTACGAGGTCACCGGCGGCGGCTACGAACCCAAGGGCGAGCTTCGTCTCGATGGCAACGTCATCAAGGTGCCCGAGCATCCCGCGCTCGCCGAATGTCTGCTCGCCGGCGTGCTCTGCAACGAGTCGCAACTCGTGCGCGAAGACGGACGGCTCAAGGTGCAGGGGGACCCCACCGAAGCCGCGCTGCTCGTTGCCGCTGAAAAGGGCGGAGTGATTCACGCCGACGCGCACAGTCAGACCCCGGTGCTGGATACGATTCCCTTCGAGTCCGAGCACATGTTTCGCGCCACGTTGCACGAGGCGGACAAAGGCCGCGTCATCTACAAAGTCGGCGCGCTCGAACGCCTGCTCGAACGCTGCACCGACGCGCTCGGCGAGCACAACACACTCGTCACGCTCGACCGGGACGCCGTGCATCGCGCCGCCGAAACGATGGGCGTGCGCGGACTCCGCGTGCTGGCGCTGGCCCGCCGTCAGGTGGAGGCGCATCACGCCAAGCTCGAACATGCCCACGTCACCGCCGGTTTCACCTTCCTTGGCTTGCAGGCGATGATGGATCCGCCGCGCCCCGCCGCCATTGCGTCCGTGCGTCAGTGCCAGCGCGCCGGCATCGCGGTGAAGATGATCACGGGCGACCACCTCGTCACCGCGCGCGCCATCGCCGGACAAATCGGACTGAAGGGCCGCGAGGAACACGGCAAGCTCGTCGCCTTGTCCGGTCGAGAATTGGAAAAGGTTTCCGACGACGAGCTTCCCGAAGTCGCCGAGCGCACCGCCGTCTTCGCCCGCGTCGCGCCCGAACAAAAGCTCCGTCTCGTGAAAGCGCTTCAAGCACGCGGCCATGTCGTCGCGATGACCGGCGACGGAGTGAACGACGCGCCCGCGCTCAAGCAGGCCGACATCGGCGTCGCGATGGGCATCAGCGGCACCGACGTGGCGAAGGGCGCGGCGGCGATGATTCTCACCGACGACAACTTCGCCAGCATCGAGGCCGCCGTGGAGGAAGGCCGCGGTGTGTTCGACAACCTCACCAAGTTCATCGTCTGGATCATTCCGACCAACCTCGGCGAGGCGCTGACCCTCTTGGGCGCGATCGTGCTCGGTCTGCCGTTGCCGCTGCTGCCGCTGCAACTGCTCTGGATCAATCTCACCGACACGCTGCTCGGGCTGTCGCTGGCGTTCGAGCCGAAGGAGCGCGACGTGATGAGCCGCCCACCGCGCGCACCGAAGCAGCCATTGCTCACCTTCCCCCTCATCATGCGCACCGGACTGGTGTCGCTCATCATGCTCGGCGGCGCGCTCGGATTGTTTCTTTGGGAATTGCGCGTCGAGCAGTCCGGACTGGCGGTGGCCCGCACCGTGGCCGTCAACACCATCGTGCTGGTCCAGATGATCTATCTCTTCAACTGTCGTTCCCTCCACCACTCCATCTTCTCCATCGGGCTGTTCACGAACCGGTGGACCATCGCCGGCTCGCTGGCGATGTTGGGCGCGCAGCTTCTGTTCACTTACCTGCCGCTGATGAACAAACTCTTCCACTCCGCGCCCATCAATGCTGAATCGTGGCTGCGGATTGTCGCCGTAGCCGCAACTGCTTTCATTGCCGTGGAATTGGAAAAATGGATCCGCTTCGGCGGTCGCCGTGGCGAACACGCGATACCGGAGTGAAGCCAGATACATCCGAGCCATGAGAACCACGCGCCAGCCATCATCCGAACCGGGCAAGTTTCCCGAAGCGATGCGCCCCGCATGAATCCTTACCCGGAACGCAGGGCTGCCATGGTGGTGCAGGAAGAGACGCGACACGGACGGGCCATCGCGCAGTCCTCGGGCGGCTTCGCGTTCCTCGCGGCCTCCGGACACTTCATTGTCGAGGGCGCGCGCGGAATTGCGGTGACCTCCGGCATCCCGGAATTCGTCATCGGGGCGACGGTGGTCGCGGTCGGCACGTCGATGCCCGAACTGGCGACCACGGTGATCGCCAAACTGCGCGGGCACGACGAGATCGGGCTTGGCACCTTGCTGGGGAGCAATGTCTTCAACGGTCTGTTCGTCATCGGCACGGCGGCAGTTTTGTGTCCCATTCGGTTTGACCCGCGAGAAGTGAGGTGGGCTTCGGAGTGGTCACCACTCTCCTGACGTTTCCCCGTCGTGATGGTTTGATTCCCCGTTGGCGAGGCCCGGTGTTGCTGGCCCTCTACGTGGCCTTCGTGGTTGCAGTGCTCCGCAGATGATGAAGGCAACAGCCAGGACGGGCGTGATTACACCCAGCGTCGCCTGTGACTCTGTAGTTGCCATCCGGCTTTTGCGTGCAGCAAAGTTCTGGCAAGCATGAAGAACAAAACGTCAGCCTAGGAGAAGTCGTCTCGTCCGACAGCGGCAAAGCGAAATCGCCCTTCACGCCACGCGACGAACCGACAGGCAGGGCACCCGTCGCAAAGCTTGCCGGCGCATCAGCCCACCGTCTCGGTCATCATCCCGGTCCTGAACGAATCCGCCCGGGTGGCGTCGGTGGTTCGCTTCGCCTTGCGCAACCCCTTGGTCGGTGAGGTCATCGTCGTGGACGATGGATCGATTG
>CAMCCU010000229.1 GCA_945872975.1 Pedosphaera parvula Ellin514 | reverse complement strand
AGACCATTGTACTGGGAATTTATGAGTGTGATTCAGGAAGAAATTGAGGCGCGTTCCATGCCGACGAGAGTTCCGATTGAGCACCAAGGTGTTTTCGGCGTTGTTGCGTCGATGGCAGGACATTACACGGCCTGGGTCGTTCTGCTGGGGTTGCTGGCTGGGTTGGTGCCTCAGGGCATGGCGCAGAGGTACGGTGGCTCTGTGAATCACCCCCCAATCGGCCGGCCACCCAGTCTTCCCCCTGTTCCCGGTGAATTGTCCATCGCTGCATCGTCTGCCCCCAGCAATACCGTCGTCCGTTTCGAAGTCATCCGGGGCACGAATGCGCTCGGCGTGGTGGATGTTGAAATGTTCGACCAGGAGAAGCCCGCGACTGTCCGCAACTTCCTCCTCTACGTCCGCAGCGGCGCCTACTCAAACAGCTTCTTTCATCGCGACGTGCCGGGGTTCATCGTGCAGGGCGGCGGGTTCACGGTGACCAATCCGTCGTCTACCAATGCTCCCACGGCGACGAACTTTCCGTCCGCCACGAACATCTACGCCGCCTACAACTCCGTCACCGACTTCGGGAAGCTCACGAACGAATTCCTCGTCGGCTCGCGCATGAGCAATGTTTTCGGCACGATTGCCATGGCCAAGCTGGGCGACGATCCTAATTCCGCTTCCAGCCAGTGGTTCTTCAACCTCGCGAACAACACCACCAATCTCGACAATCAGAACGGCGGCTTCACCGTCTTCGGGCGCGTTCTGGAATCTACCAACGCCACCGATGGCACGAACGTGCTGGCGCACTTCAACACGCTCTCCACGACCTCGACCATCGTCAATCTTTCCACTCTGATCAGCAACGCCTTCGGCGCGTTCACGGATCTGCCGGTGGCCAGCTCCAATTCGCCGCCGCGCGTCCCGGCCAACACCAACTTATATTACACGCGCATCTCGATTCCGAACGATTCCTATGTGCCGGGGACGAACGCGCCGACGATTGCGATCGCGTCGCCCGTGCCCTACACGCGGTTCACGAATCAGGTGGTGACGATTACCGGCACCGCCACGGATGATTCGGAACTGGCGCGCGTGGCCTATCGGGTGAACGGCGGCGCGCAGCAGATTGCCGCTGGAACGACGAACTGGAGCATTCCCCTCGCGCCGAACATCGGCCTGACGACGGTGAGCGTGGAGAGCATCGATTTCGAAGGACGCCGATCCACCACCAATTCCGTGACCTTCTCCTACACCGCATGGGTGCCGCTGAATCTCCTGGTGCTCGGCGATGGCCGCGTTACCGGCGTCTCCAACGGTCAGCGTATCGAACTTGGCCGCGAGTACGTTACCGTGGCGAAGCCCGGGAAGAAGCAGATCCTGGAAACGTGGAGCGGCTCCGTCACGTCCAGGGCGTCCACCCTCGCGTTTCTTGTCCCGACGAACGCCACGAACTTTTCTCTGACCGCACAATTCGCAGCAGACCCGTTCATCCGGCTGGCTGGCACTTACCACGGGATCATCCGCAGCAACACGCCCGCGCTGGAAAACAGCGGCCTGGTGACCCTGTCCTTGAGCACGAAGGGCGGCCTGAGCGGGCGCATCCGGCATCGGACCGGGACGTATTCCTTCACTGGCAAACTCGACACGAATTACTCGACGACACTTCAGGGAAACATTGGCGGCATCAACCGCTCCATCTCATTGAAGCTCGACACCACGAACTCCGCCGGTGTCATCACCGGCAGCGTGTTCGGGAACAGCACGGCGGAGATCGTCCTTGAACGGCTGGCCACCGCGCTGCCGACGACCAATGTTCCGCCAGCGGGCAACATCACTTTCGCGATTGCTGACACGAATGCCCCGAGCCAGTCCAGGCCGGGCGGCAATGGGTACGGCATTGGCAAGGTCGCCCGAAGCGGGTTGCTGAGCATCTCAGGCACGCTGGGCAACGGCACGGCGTTCAAGACCACCGCGAAGCTGACGCGGCAGAATCGCTGGCCGCTGTATTACTCGCTGCCACGCGGGCTCTCGGTCTTCCAAGGCTGGCTGGCCCCGACCACCAACCAGACATCAAACTTCGATGGCGCGATGCAGTGGATTGCCACGGCTGACGGCAGCGCGGCCAACTACAAGAGTGGGTTTACAAATCAGCCGACATTCCTCGCCTCGTCCTTTACTTCGCCAGCAAGCGGAGCGCGCGTGGTGAACTGGGTCAACGGCCAGTCCCAGGTCACGGGCGGACGGTATGATCTCA
The DNA here is from genome assembly GCA_945872975.1 of Pedosphaera parvula Ellin514. Taxonomy (GTDB): domain Bacteria; phylum Verrucomicrobiota; class Verrucomicrobiia; order Limisphaerales; family JADJPG01; genus JADJPG01. The sequence continues at coordinate 6,062 of CAMCCU010000229.1, read as the reverse complement.
ATGTGACGAACAGCCTGAAGCTCTCGACCAACAACACGCTCAGCGTTCTCGATTCCAACTACACGTCGTTCAATCTCAGCCTGGATCTGCGCAACGGTGAAGTGCGCGGAAGCTTCATCCACCCGTGGGACCGCACCAACACCGCGTTGCGCGGCGTCATCCTCAAGCGCGCCGAGGGCGTCCGTGGCTTGTTCGCTGAGGGTGATCTGACCGGCGGATTGTCCGTGAACATTTCGCCGTTCCTGCTCACTCAAAGCGTCGCGAGCGTGACGCTGGCCGGACTCACGGAAGCGATTAAGGAGGGCGGCATCCTGCGCTTCGAGAGTGATGGCGTGATCACGTTGACCAACACCATCATTCCTCCCTACGCCACGGCGCTGGATGCGAACGGGCACAACGTCGTCATCGATGGCGCGGGCGCGCATCGCCTCTTTGAGGTCCGGACGAATCTCAGTTTCGCGGCGACGGGCGTGACCTTTGCGAACGGTCGCTTCAGTGGCACCAATGGAGCCAGCACTTCGCCGCCGCAGCCCGGTGGAGACGGATGCGGAGCAGGAATTCTCAACCTCGGCGGAACCGTGGGCCTGACCAATTGCGTGCTGACAAACTTCATCGTCACTGGCGGAAGTCCGGGCGCGGTGACGGTGACCAACGTCGCTCCGGCGGCGTCCGGTCGCGGACTGGGCGCGGCCATCTGCAATCTCGGCGGGCGACTCGCACTTCTGTCCTGTCGCCTGGTGGACAACGCCGCCTTCGGCAATCCCACGACGACCAATCAGTCGGGCGGACTCGTGGTGACGAACAGCGGAGCGGCGATGGGTGGAGCGATCTACTCGGATGGTGGCGAGTGCGAGATCCGCAGCAGCACCTTGGTGAACAACCAGGCGCGCGGTGGCGAAGCGTTGGCGGCGGGCGGCGGAACCTCCTCGCAATCCGGTGATGCCTCGGGTGGCGCGATTGCGATTCAAGCCGGACGCCTCCAACTGATTGGCTCCACGCTGACGAACAACTTGGCGCTGGCCGCGAGCACTCCGACCAACAGCGTCGGGACAGGTGACGCGTTCGGTGGAGCGCTGTTCGTTCGCTCGAACGCGCAGGCGGTGGTTGAGCAAACGGTGCTCGTCGGCAACACCGCGCAGACAGATGGCGATGTCGCGGCGCTGGCGGGAGACAGTTCGGGCGGCGCGATTTATAGCGCCGGGCAGTTGCGATTATTCGAGAGCACGCTGGCCGGGAACACGGCCATCGGCGGCTCCGGTTACGCCAGCGGCGCGGGACTGGGCGGGGCGTTGGCTTCCTCCGGTGCGGCGACGTCCATTGCCAGCACGTTCAGCGAAAACCTTGCGCGAGGTGGCGAGGGCGAGGGTGGCGAAACGAACGGCGTGGCGGGCGCGCGCGGTCTCGGTGGTGCGATTCATTCCTTTGGCGGCACGTTGTTCATGACGAACTCCACGCTCGCGCTGAATCAAGTGCGCGGCGGATCTGGCGCGGTGAATGCGGTCACGAATGCCGGACCGCGTGGCGATGCCCATGGCGGCGCGATCTCAGTGGTTTCCAATACGGCGGTGCTTGTCCACGTCACGATTGCCTACAACGACGCTTTGCTTGGCGCTGCGGGTGACACGAATACCGGCACGGCGTCCGGCGGCGGCATCGTGAATGGCGGCAGTGCGTTCTCGCTCCGTGCCTCGGTGGTGGCGACGAATTTGACCGGCAATTTTTCCGGCGACATCGTGGACCTTGGCTACAACCTGAGCTCGGACAATTCTGTGTCGCTCACTGTCAGCACCAGCAGTACGAACATCGAGCCGCGCCTCGGCACGCTGACAACTAATGGTGGACCGACGAAAACCATCGCGCTGAGGACCGGCAGTCCCGCGCTCGACATCGTGACGACCACGGGCTTGCCGCTGGTCGATCAGCGCGGCGTGGCCCGGCCGACGGGCGTCATCGGCGACAGTGGTGCGTTTGAGTCAACGGACACGCAGGTGCCGCCGACGTTCGTGCTGCAACCCGTCGGCACGGTCGTGCGTGCGGGATCGAACTACACGTTCCAGGGGATCGCCACTGGTCCTGCGCCCATCGGATATTTTTGGATGAAGAACGGCAGCGTGATCAGCGGTGCCACAACGACGAGCCTGGCGTTGACCAATGTGCAGGATTCCGCCACGGCAAATTATGTGGCCGTTGCCACGAACGGGTTCGGTTCCACCACCAGTGTGGTGGCGGCTCTCACGGTGGATTCTCGTCCGCTGCTGATCGGCGAGCCGGCGGATGCCTCGGTGGCACCGGGAAGTCCGGCCAGTTTTGCGGTGAGTGTAAACGGTCCCTCGCTGCGCTACGAATGGTTCAAGGATGGATCGCCCATCGCTGCTGCGACCAACTCGACGTTTACGATCACCAATGTCGTTCTGGGCAACCAGGGATCGTATCAGGTCATTGTTACCAATTTTGCCGGCTCCGTGACCAGTCGCGTGGCGGCGCTCACCTTCAACTCCGTCGCGCTGAGCATCGTGGCGCAGCCTATCAGTCTCAACGTAACGCAAGGGCAGGTGGCCTCGTTCACCGTCCTGGCGTCGGGCGTTCCCGTCATCACTTACCAATGGTTCTTCGGCTCACTGCCAATTCCTGATGCGACCAACACCACGCTGAGCTTATCGAGCGTCGATCTGACGAACGCTGGCAGTTACCGCGTGGTCGTGACGAACGATTATCTTTCGCTCGTCAGTTCGTCAGCGACGCTGGCGGTTGCGCTGCCGTCGGCGCTGGCACCGACTCTCCTCGTCGCGGCGGCAGGACCGAATCTCGAGGTGACTTGCGAAGGAACGCCCGGCGAAACATACCAGTTGCTGTGCTCGACCAATTTCGGCTCCACTGCGGAATGGTGTCCCGTGGCCACGAACGCGATGCCGAAAACTGGTGTGTTGAAATGGCTCCATCCTGCGCCCGCCAGCGGCCCGGTTTATTTCCGGGCGGTTATGGTCAAGTGAGGCTCTTGTCGACCTCGTGCCACAGGTGCGGGAAGAATGAGTTTCGACAGGGATTCCGTGTCGCAATTGTTCGGTCGGTGGTGGCGGATGTTTCAAGGTCCGCATTTTCTTTAGCAAATGCGTTGCTTTAAGGCTACCATGTCGGCAATATGGTCTCGGAATTTGATCCGAATTCCAGCGTCCTTCGGGGCGTTACCATTCTTGTTCGGTTCGGTTTCAAAACGATGTTTTCCGTGGCGCGAGTGAGGCCGGTCCTGATGGCTCGGACCTCCGGGTGTTTCGGAAGACAGTAACTTGGTGATACATATCATGCGAAAGAGCAGCGTTCCTTGTGTAGCGTTCGAAACGGGTCAGGTCTGGCAACTGGCCGATTCCAAACTGGAGATTGGCCTGGTGGGTAAGACCCTGGTGCATTACAAGCATTACAAAGGCTTGGCGCTGCGTCCTCCCACGCAATTGTCCAGCAAGATTTCGCTCGAGAAATTCCTGTCCACTCACGAGGCGACCTTGCTCGCAAAGGCACCCCAACTCGCGGCGGTTGGCAAAGGCAGGGGTATTCGTCCTGCAGTGGCGAAGGCCGCAAAGCCCGCCAAGGCGGCCAAGACGGTGACCCGCAAGTAAGGTTTTCGCAGGCAGGAGATTTAGGTGTTCGGTGCGGTAGCCGATCTTCTGTCTATTGTTGGTGACGAAACTTCCAGCTTGTCGCTCCTGACAGTCCTTGCACCTTGTGCAACGGGTTATCAGGGCGGCATTTTTTTAAAATCCCGGTCTTCGCTGGCTTTGTTCTCGGTGAACTGGGAGGCCGACTCCAGCATTGTTGAGAAAGGCGCAACTTCTAATTCCGCCGTGGGCTTCAAAAACGACGGCTGAATCTCAGAGGGATCCATCGTGATTTCGTAGGGACACGGTGGACTTGGAGAACGCACTGCGCTGGTTGAGGGGTGCTCCGCCGTGGTCGACGGAGGACACGCCGTGAGATCGCGCAGTCTCGCGTCGTTATTCCCCGGCGAAGGAGAGCGCGTCATCCAGCCACGCATCGGAGCGGAGAACTCCGGCGCGTTGTTTGAGTGCGAGCTTCTGGGCGCGGCGTTGGGCAAAGGTGATGCTGGCGTTGGCGAGGGACCGATTGCCGGCGGTTTGAAGGAGGTTTTGCACGGGCTTGGGTAGATGACGCCGCACAAGTTCGTCTTCCGCACTGACGAAGGCTTGCGCGGAACCCGGATCCCCTTGGCGCCCGGCGCGGCCGAAGAGCTGTCGATCGACGCGACCGGATTCGTGACGCTCCGTCGCGATGACGTGGAGGCCACCGAGCGCGACCACGTCCGCACCCAGGCGAATATCTGTCCCTCGACCGGCCATGTTGGTGGCGATGGTGATGCGTCCGCGTTCGCCTGCGATGCCGATGCCGGTAGCTTCGTCCGCGAGGCGGTTCGCGTTGATCAGGTGATGCTCGATGCCGCGTCCACGCAACTGGCCGGCGATTCCTTCACTCGCGGCGACGCTGCGTGTGCCGACGAGAATGGGCCGGCCTTGTTCGTGGATGCGCTCGATGTCTTCGAGGATGGCGTTCCACTTGTCGAACTCGCGCGTGAAGAAGCGATCCGGCCATTGCTGGCGCACGCATGGGCGATGGGTGGGAATGCGAACGACGGGCAGTCCATAGATCTGCCAGAACTCTGCGGCGGCCTCCCATGCCGTTCCCGTCATGCCGGAGATGCGATGAAAGCAGCGGAAGAACCGCTGGAAGCTCATGCGCGCGACGGTCTCGGACGGATCGCTGATGTCGATGCCTTCCTTCGCTTCGATGGCCTGATGCAAGCCTTCGCGCCAGGTGCGTTGCGGCATCGGGCGTCCCGTGAATTCATCGACGATGACAACCTTGCCGCCCGTGAGAATGTATTGCTTGTCACGCTGGAAAAACTCGCGGGCGACGAGCGCGATGCGGACGAGCTCCGTGCGTCGCGTTTCACCACGCCAGATTCCCGGCAACGTGTCGCAGCGGCGGGCGACCTTGAGGCGACCTTCCTCGGTGAGCTCAACTTCGCGGTAGCGGGTGTTGAGTTGGTAATCGGATTCCGCCTGGAGATCGTTCGCAATCTGCGCGGCGTAGATGCCGGCTTCGCGCAGGATCTCGTTCTTGCGGTGCGCGGAGATGATGAGCGGCGTGACGGCTTCATCGATGAGCACGCTGTCGGCCTCGTCCACAATGACGGTGTGCAGCCCGCGCATGACGAGTCCATCAGCGACGGCGCTCTTCGGCTGCAACAGACGGCGGATGAGGCGGCGTCCGGGATCGCGGAGCGCGCAGAGGCGGAGTCGATCGCGGAGGAAGTCGGCGAGCAGTTCCTTGCTGGTGGTGTAGGTGACGTCGCGATCGTATTCACGCGCGCGCGCCGAAGGCTCGAGCGCGGCGGTGACACAGCCCACGCGCACGCCGCAGAAAGTGTAGAGCGGGCGCAGCCAGTCGGCGTCGCGCTGGGCGAGGTAGTCGTTGACGGTGACAATGTGCGTTGGCTGCGTGGACCAGCCGGCGAGCACACCGGCAATGCCTGCGGTGAGAGTCTTGCCTTCGCCGGTCGCCATCTCAGCCAGCCATCCACGATGCAGAGCCAAGGCTCCCGCAAGTTGCACGTTGAAGGCACGGAGTCCGACACAGCGATGGGCGGCTTCGCGAATGGCGGCGAGGGCAGGGTGGATGATGTCGTCCGAGGGCGAGGCTTCACGGCGGAAGGCGTCACGGAAGGCGTGGAGCCGTTCCTGTAAATCATGATCGCGCAGCGTTGCGTGTTCGGCGGCGAGCGCGTCGGCCTGCATGGCAGAATCGAGGAGGGATTGGAGACGACCGCCGCGCCGCTGATAACGGCCGATGCACCAGTTCACAGCAGCATCGAGACCCTGAAGTGGTCGCTCAGGAACGCGATGGGCGGTGCGCCGGTAATCAGTGGTCGGCGTGAGCATGGCTCAGAGCTGATAACGTTTTTGCAGCATCTGGCGGAGGCTGCGAATCCAGCGCGGGAGCAGCGGTTCCCACGGTTGATCAAAACGAATCTTGCCGGAGCGCCCGTGCAGCAG
>CAMCCU010000228.1 GCA_945872975.1 Pedosphaera parvula Ellin514 | reverse complement strand
GCGCCCAACCCATACAGCACCCACTCAAACTCGCGAACCACGGCGGCACCAAAACCGATCATGACACCACGCATCACCAATGCTCCGAGAATTCCCCAGAATAGAACCCGATGCTGATATTCGGGAGGGACACGAAAGTATCCAAAGATCAGCGCGATGACGAAGACGTTGTCCATCGAGAGGGACAACTCGATGATGTAGCCGGTGATGAAGAGGACGCTATCATCCTTCGTCCAGGACGGCACCATGGCGGGAGCCCCGACGAAGGCGAAAAGAATCGCGCAGGTGAACCAGATGCCGGTCCAGACCATCGCCTCCTTGAACCGGACGACGTGGGCGTGCCGGTGAAACACGCCCAGGTCGAGGGCTAGAAAAAACAGGACGGCTACGATGAAGATCGCCCAGGGAGCTGACGCGATATCAGCAAGCGCAATCATCAGGCATTCGCACGGGCGGATGCCACCGTGCTATCCACACTGACCTGCACCGAGGACGCCGGACGCTGACCCTTGTGCCACCACACCACAATCGCGCTGGCGATGTAGATGCTGGAGTAGGTGCCGGTGATGATGCCGACGAGGAAGGTGAATGCGAAGTCATTGATCACCCCGCCACCGAAGAGATAGAGCGACATCGTCGCCAGGAACACCGTGCCCGAGGTGATGATGGTGCGGCTCAAGGTCTGATTCAGCGCGTGGTTGATCAGCTCGCGGAAGGTGCCTCGGACGCCGAGCTTCAGATCTTCACGAATACGGTCAAAGATCACGATGGTGTCGTTGATCGAGAAGCCGATGATGGTCAGGATGGCGGCCACCATCGGAGCGCTCATCTCACGACCCGTGAGGAAGAACCAGCCCATGGTCATGAGGATGTCATGAATGATGGCGATGACGGCTCCGACGGCGAAGGAGAACTCGTAGCGGAATGCAACATAGACAAGAATACCGAACATCGCGAGAAGCGCAGAGACAATGGCCGTGCGCTGGATCTCCTTGCCGACCGACGGCCCAACCTTGTCAACGCTCAGCATCGTGAACCCGGCTTCCTTAAAGCCTGTGGTCAAGGCCTGCGTGACCAATGCGGTCGATTCCTTTTTTTCATCCATTATGCGGACGGTGACCTTCAAGCTCTCCTTGCCGTTGGAAGGATCCTTCTGATACTGAATTGCGGCGCCACCCAGTCCAAGCTTCTCGACGGCCTCGCGAACCTTGTCGACATCCACCTTCTGGCTGAACGCGAAAGTCATGTTGTTACCGCCTGCGAACTCATGCCCCAAAACATCGCTGCCGCGATAGATCCCGTAACCGATGCCAACCACGATCAGCAGCCACGAGGCGACGAAGGCTGGCTTGGCCCAGCGGAGGAAGTCGAACTTCGATCCCTTGATCATGCTCATCATCTTGAGCGAGACCAGCAGGTTCTTGGCGAGCAGGAAGTCGAACATCAACCGGGTGACGACCAGCGCGGTGAACATGCTGACACAGACACCGATGGTCAGCGTGACACCGAAGCCCTTCACCGGACCGGTGCCCATGTAAATCAAGATGACGGACGCAATGAGCGTCGTCAGATTCGAGTCGAAGATGGTGCTGAAGGCCTTGTTGTAACCGGCATTGAGAGCGCCTCTCATGGATTTGCCAGCCGCCAATTCCTCGCGGATACGCTCGAAGATGAGGACGTTCGCATCCACCGCCATGCCGATGGTCAGCACGATACCCGCGATACCCGGCATGGTGAGCGTGTTGCCGATCGAGCACATGATCCCCATGAGGATGACAATGTTCAGCATCAGCGCCGCATTCGCGACGACGCCAGCCAGCAGGTAGTAAACAAACATGAAAGTCACCACGGCGATGGTGCCGTAGATGGCGGAATTCACGCCGCTATCGATGGTGTCCTTGCCGAGCGAGGGCTCGACGGTCCGTTCCTCGAGAATCCTGACGGGAGCTTCAAGCGGGTTTTCGAGAACGTTGGCCAGCTCAAAAGCCTCGCGAAGGTCAAAGCTTCCCGTGATGACACCACGCCCGCCTTCGATTGGGCTGTTGATGCTGGGGGCTGAATACAATTCGCCGTCCAACACAATGGCGAGTTGGTAAGACTTGTTGCCTTTGGGGGCATACTCCCGGGTGAGTTCCGCGAAGAGTTTCGCGCCCTCTGAATCCATCTCGAAATGGATTTCCGGCTTATTCGTCAGCGGATCCCGAACGACAGTTGCACGGGTCAGATACTTGCCGGTCAAACCACGCTCCGGACCTTTCTTAACCAGGTAGCCCATGATCTGCTTGCTGCCATCGCGGCCTTTGACCTCTTCACGTAGCACTTCATATCCCGGCTCCACGATGCCCTGCGCCAGAAGCTCCATACTTTCCGGATGAACCATGCGGAATTCGAGGAACGCCGCCTTCTCAACCGTGCGACGCGCGGCATCCATATCGGACTGGGAGAGACCGGGAAGCTGAATCAAGATGCGATCCTCGCCGGCAGGCTGGAGCAATGGTTCCGCCACGCCGAGCTTATCCACGCGCTTGCGCAGGACTTCAACCGCGTTGGCGATCACAACACTCTTCTCCGCGTTGGTGGAGATCTTGGAGGTATCCATGCCGACGAGGAAGGACGTTCCACCCTGCAAATCGAGGCCAAGCTTGATCTTTCCGGCAGCCTCGCGCTGGAGGCGGTTCAAGACGAATGCAGACGGGCTCTTCTCGCCCTTAACACTTATCCGATGCGCGAAGTAAGGCGTGATGTCGTTGGTGCCGACCGCGTCCTTGAGATTGCCGTAGGTCCGGCCGGGCAGTTCCTTCTGAAGCTGCGCTGCACGGGCCACGATGTTCGAGAACGCCGAATCCTTATTGCGAGCCTTGCCTTCAAAATCAGCGAGAAGATCGCGGCCACGAGGCGGCGTGATCTCGACAGCAGACCAGGCGACGACAAAAACGATGACCAATAACTGCCAGAGATGCTTTTGATTCATGGATTGTAGCGGTGGGAGAGTGGGTAAAATGGGATAGCGCGTTCAGGCGGGGGTCTGACTGGGTTCACCTTCGCGCTCGGTGATTTCCGAGATGGCGGTCTTGAGCACTTCAAGTTTGGTATCCGCCGAGCGGATGCTGACAGTGCGTTCCTTGACGGTCACCACGACACCAATGATGCCGCTCGTAGTGGTGACCTTGTCGCCCGCCTTGACGCTTTTCATCAAGGTGTCGTGCTTCTTCTGGCGCTTTTGCTGGGGTCGAAGGATGGCGAAATAGAACGCGAACAACAGCAGGAACATCGGAAACATGTTCACATACCACGGAGCGGCGGGCTGACCACTGCCGGCCGGCTGGCCCATCGCCATCATCCCTGATAGCGCAATTGCTGAGTTCAAAATCATAGTGTCTGGTTAAATTGAGCCACTCAATCTAGGCAGGAAGAGACTTTTGGCAAGCCTAACCTTGGCATCAGGGCGCGCCGCAAATAGTCCACCGTTAATCTACGAACCGACACGAACGGAACAGGGTTTATACTGCTTTTCAGCCGTCGGCGCCCGTTGGTAAGGCCGGCGATTCTCAAAGCCGTTCCGCGATGAACTTTTCGAGCTTCATCGCGTCCGCGTTAAACATGCGAATGCCTTCCGCCGTCTTCTCCGTCGCCATGGCATCTTCGTTGAACAGCCAGCGGAACCCCTTCTCATCCAAGTCGAGCCTGGCCATGTCACTCGCGGCGGCGCTTTCAGGCTGAAGCTTACGCGCGAGCGGATCGGTGTTCTTCTGAAGCTCACCGAGCAACGCCGGGCTGATCGTGAGGAGATCGCAGCCCGCCAGCTCCTGGATTTCCCCGATGTTACGGAAGCTCGCGCCCATGACTTCGGTGGGGTGACCATACTTCTTGTAGTAGTTATAGATGGCGCGAACGGACAACACGCCAGGATCTTCGGTCGGAGCGAAATCTTTCCCGGTGCTCTTCTTGTGCCAGTCAAGGATTCGGCCCACGAACGGAGAGATGAGCTTCGCGTTCACCTGCGCACAGGCCACCGCCTGCGCCAGCGAGAAGAGCAGCGTCATGTTGCAATCCGTCTTTTCCTTCTGCAGGACTTCAGCAGCCTGCGTGCCTTCCCAAGTCGTCGCAATCTTGACCAGAATGCGCTCGCGCGAGACGCCGTTCTTTTCGTAGAGAGTGATGAACTTGCGACCCTTCTCGATCAGCGCAGCCGCGTCGAAGGAAAGATTCGCGTCCGTCTCGGTCGAAACGCGACCGGGCACGATTTTGAGAATCTCGATGCCGAACAACACGAGCAGGTGATCAACGATATGGCTGGCGAGCGCCGACTTCGGCAGGTTCGCGTTAAGATTGTCCGCCACGGCTTTCTCGACCAGATGCTTGTACTCGGGCATGAGCGCTGCCTTGAGAATGAGCGAGGGGTTGGTCGTCGCGTCGAGCGGTGCGTATTGCTTGAGCGTGGCGAAGTCGCCCGTGTCGGCGACGACTTTGGTGAACTGTTTGAGCTGTTCGAGCTGGGTGGCTGGTTGCATAGCATTATGTGTATCGGATTAACCCCTGACTCCATTAGGTTCGGGAGCCCGTTGCGACAACAACCCATCGCCACCATTCTGGCAACGGGAAATTTTTTATCCTCTCAAAGAGCCATTCTGCGAATCGCTATTGGTCTTCGATACGGGACAACCCTTGCCCTGCCAGCAACAAACCCGCCGCCTGACTCACGCCGCCTCCGCCAGCACCCGATGAACGGTCTCCAACAGCTTCCCGGCGGTATAGGGCTTCATCAAGAAGGCGACTCGCTCCAGGCCGGCGGCATCACGAACCCTCTCACCATCCATCAAGCCGCTCGTGGCAATGATTCGAACGGTGGGATCGATTCGCTTCAACACACGAATCGTCGCAGGCCCGTCCATGTGCGGCATCAGCATGTCGGTGAGCACTCCCCTGATCTCATTGCGATGAGCCGTGTAGATGGCCACGGCTTCCGCACCATCGCGCGCCGTCACGACTTTGTAGCCGAAGGTCTCCAAAGTTTCCCTCGTCATCGAGAGCACAGCTGCCTCGTCGTCCACCGCGAGGATCAGCTCACCATTGCCCATCGGCAGCGGCTCCACTGTGTTCTCGATTGGCTGCGACTGCGCCCCCTCTTGCGCGGACAAATAGATCAGGAAGGTCGTTCCTTGATTCAACTCCGTCTGCACCTGCACGAAGCCGCCATGACTCTTCACAATTCCCAGGACAGTCGAAAGACCGAGACCGGTGCCTTTGCCCGGCTCCTTGGTGGTAAAGAACGGATCGAACATCTTATCGAGAACTTCCGGCGCAATCCCGGTGCCCGTGTCCGAAACACGAATCAACACATAGAACCCCGGCAGAATCATGGCCCCCTGATGCTCGATGTCGTTCTCGAGGACGAAGTTTTCTGCGCTGATCGTCAGTGCTCCTCCGCAGGGCATGGCATCACGCGCATTCACCGCAAGGTTGACCAGCACTTGATGCAGTTGCGTTGCGTCGCCATTGATCATCCAGAGCGACTCGGGAATCTGGCTCTGGAACTGGATCGTCTTGGGGAAGGTTTCGCCAACCATCTTCGCCACGTCCCGGAGCAGATGCCGCGTCTGCAACTGCACCCGCTCGCCCTCCACTCCACGCGCGAAGGTCAGCACCTGCTTCACCATGTCGGCCCCACGCCGGACGCTGGTCTCCAGGATGGCGAGCATCCGCTGGCCTTGCGCGTCGCTCAGCTTCTCCTTCAAGACGTCCACCGACATCATAATCGGCGAGAGAACGTTGTTCAGATCGTGTGCGATCCCGCCGGCCAGCGTGCCGATGCTTTCCATGCGCTGGGTTCGGAGAAACTGCGCCTCGATCTTCTTGCGCTCGCTGACATCGGTATTCACCACCAACATTCCACGAGGCCTGCCCGATTCATCCGTCAAAAGCGTCCACCTGCTGTCAACGGTCAGCGTGTCATTCCCGCGCCGGATCAAGCACTCCGGATCCTGCCATTCTCCGTATTGAATCGTGTTGGCTTTCGCCCGCTCGAAGAAGGCTCCCTCGACAAACACCATTTGATTCGCCGACGACGCATACGCGCCCGGGCTCTCCCATCCGTGCAATCGCTCCGCCGATTTGTTCCAGTACGTGCTCCGGTTGTTCAGGTCGATCATCACGATGGCGTCGCGCGACTTGTCCAGCAGCGCCGCCTGCTCCACCACCTTCTCCTCCGTCTGCTTGCGGACAATGCCCTGGGCCATCGTGTCGGCAATGCACCCCATCAACTCCACCGCATCCGCCGGAAGCTTGTTTCGCGAGAACATCGCCACCACGCCCACGAGACGACCCTCGACGAAAAGTGGGAATCCAATGAACGCAACCATGCGCTCGCGGGAAACCCAGTCCTTATCAATGATGTCCGGGTCCGTCCCCAAGTTGTGGCTCACCGCTGGCATCCGTTCCTTCGCAATCTTGCCGACCTTGAGCGTCCCGATTGGAATTCGCGAATGAGGCCCGTCAACGTGAGTATAAATTCCCGCACTGGCCTGGAGTTCCAGCATGTCGCCGGTCGGGTCCAGGGTCCACACACGCGCAAATGCTCCATCCAGATGCTTCACCACGCATTGCATCCCGCAATGCAGAAAATCCCGGAGGCTGTCGCCGTTCGTCAGCCCGAACGCCACGTCTGCACGCAGCGCCGACTGACGGGCCTGCCGCGTCCGCAAAGCGTCCGTCTCACAACGATCCGTGACATCGCGGAACACCACCACCGAGCCGATGAGATTCGTCCCTTCATGCACCGGAGTGCTGGTGTAATCCACCGGGAAAGACGTGCCATCCCGGGCCTTGAACTCATCCGCATCGCCAATCGCTACCGTCCCGTCGATGAAGGCCGCACCGGTAAACAAATCATCCTGCGCGACAGCCGAACGTTGAAGACGGAGCTGATGCAGAATCGTGCTGATCGGCTTGCCGATAAGCTCCGCCGGCAGCCAGCCCGTCAAACGTGCGCCCGCACTGTTCACAAAAGTGATCGCTCCTTGCACGTCGATTCCCAGGATGCCGTCCCCCGCCGCGTTCAACAGCAGCTCGCTCCTCTTTCCAATCTTCGCCACCTCATCCTCAGCACGACGACGCGACGTGATGTCAGACCCCAGCCCAATGTAGCCGGAGACCGTTTGCTGCGCGTCAAACAGCGGCGTCATCGTGACAGACAGCCAATACCGATGACCCCGGCGATTCGAGCAAAGCATCTCCACGACAAAAGGTCGCTGGCTGGAAATCCCCTCGCGAAACTTCTGGGTGATGTTCAAGTTTTGCAACGTCCCGAGCAGCAGCCCCACTGCATTCTTCCCGCGCGCGTCCGTCATCGTATGGCCGCTCGCCTTCGTAAAACCCTCGTTCAGCCACCCGATATTCCCCTCCGCATCGGTGAAGAAGACGGCGTGATCGGTTTTGCGAGCCACATCCGCCAACCGCCAGAGCTCCGCCGCCTCACCGTCTGCCGCCGTCAGTTTACGAGTCAGAAACCAACTGACCCACAGCAACAGGAAGAACACCACGACCATCGCGCCAACCGTGACCGTCAAAGGCAAGTTCGTCTCGAAATCAAACGTGCCCGCGACGACGCCAGCCGAATGATCCCGCGCCACCAGAAACGCCGCCGCCAAGACCACCGCTGCCGCGAGGAACACAACCAGCGCGCCGACCCCGCGGGCACGCTTCACCAAATCACGATTCGGAACTTCATTACCCATTCAACGCATGATGCTCGGAAAGGACATTGCCAGAATTCGGCTCATCCCCTGTACGTCGGGAGTAATGAGCCCTGCCTTGAACGGAATCTACGACTGTCCGCAAACGCGTCAGCGTCCTGACGAGCGCCAGCCGATTCGCTGGTTCACCCGCCCGGCACTTCCGTCCAACGCGGCCGAACTAAAATCCATGGAGACGGTGGCCTGACAATACTTGGGCCGCTAAGAAGTCCGCCAGGTCTTGGAGCAGTGCGCCATGTGCCACTCCGGCTCGGACCCTCTATGCGGCGCGGTTCGGCTTCACTGCTGCTCCCCCCCTTCTTCTCCACCGCTTTGATCGCCTGCTGGAACGCGGCCAGTTTCTGTTTCCACTCCGCGGCCTGAGTGGGTTTGCCCCAGGCGTCGTAGAGTTGCACCAGCCGTTCGTGGGCTTCCGTGATCCGGCGCGGGGCGTTGAGATACGGGGGGCAGGCTGGCCTGGCGCTGTTGGAGTCCCTGGCAGCTCTGGAGCAGGAGCGGCTCAGCGTTGGCTTAATTCCTTTGGCCCACCAGTCGGACGGCGCTCGCCCTGC
>CAMCCU010000227.1 GCA_945872975.1 Pedosphaera parvula Ellin514 | reverse complement strand
CTGATTCCTCGGTGACTCTCGTGGGTGAAGTGACCACTGGCAATGGCTTGAATGTTCCGATGGCTTCCGGGTTTAACTTGGTGTCGTCGATTGTTCCTCAGCAGATCTCGTTGACTGCGGCCAATGGTTTCCCGCAGGTTGTTGAGCTGCAGTATTTGACGTTCAACAGTGGAACGCAGAACTACAACACTACCCTCATCAATGCCGGTCCTGTTGACGGTTGGTTGAATAACGAAACGGGTGATCCGGTCGCTGCTCCTGCTCCTGCTGTTGGTCAGGGCTTCTTCGTCTTTAACCCCGGTGCTACTACTTTGAGCTGGACTCGTAACTTTAATCCGAACAACTAACCTGTTCGATTCACCTTAATCCGAACAACTAACCCGATACACAATAAAATTATGAAAAAATCCTTCCTCGTCATTGCTCTCGTGGCAATGTCTACGGTTGCCTCCTTTGCTCAAGGAACAATCAATCCGTTAAACGGTTCCCTGACCCGCGTCAAGATTGACTTGAACGGTGACGGAGTCGGTGATCGCAATGCAACGGCGGCTGATGGCCTCCAGTTTGATGTGTTCTTCGGAGCTGACGCTGCTAAGGTTCAAGGCTCTATGACCATCGGCACCACTGACGGTGTCTTGGTTGGCCTTCCCTCCATTCTCGCCCTTCCAGGCGCGGGTGATGCGGGTGCAGTTGTTTCGCTCCAGATTCGTGCTTCCAATAGTCAAGGTTGGCGCGGGCAGACTGAGATTAAACAGGTCACTCTCGCGCCTGCTGCTGGTCCTGGTTCCGTCATTTGGAGCTCATCCGCCAATCCCACTCGTTTCACTCCGTTGATTGTTACGGTTCCTGAACCGTCCACGATCGCTCTCGGTGTTCTCGGCCTGGGCAGCCTGCTGCTCCTCCGCCGCCGCAAGTAATCGTTGTTAGTTTTCCACAGAGCCGCTCGCAAGAGCGGCTTTTTTTTTGCCCAAACTTCTCCGTCTGCCTGACACACTAAGAGTGGGTGAGGCAGCAAGGCAACGGTCCGATGGTGGTCTGGGTGGAACGGGGCACCGGACCGTTGCGGCGGGCGACCGCCCGCCGCTCTGCGTGCGCCACGCAACCATCATCCGCCTCAAGCTCCCTCGTGCCGAAGTTCGGCGGCAAGTTGCCGCCGGGAAGGGGCGAGTCGCCCGTTCCGCGTTCCACTCAGACTCGTCCGTATAGTTCAGGCTCATGCCTTCACCCTGGAAACAGCAGTTCACCCGCTCTTGCTCACACCCGCGAACCACCGCAAGAAACTCCCAGGTTGCAGTTTGGCGTTGAGTCTGCTTACATGATTAGCCGGTTGTCGCCGTTGCCACAGCCAATTTCAAAGTCGTATGCTTACTTCGCAAACCACTCAGCACATGCCACCTGCGGGGTCCTGCCTGCCGAGGCAAGACAACCAACTGTCCTTGTCATCAAGGGCATCGTGTCTGTCTGCATTGCTCGTAGAACCACCAGCAATCGAGGCTAGCAAACCCATTTTACACCGCCTATAATCTTTTTACTCTTTTGAGCCATTTTCAAAAATTGCGTTGCCTCCGGTTGCTGAGAGCGGCTTCGCTACCCAACTCATAACGTCGTAATTTGTGAGAGCCCTGCTGTTGTATCTCCTTCTCTCCCTTTCGTCCTCGGGCGCAATCACCGGCTATCTCGACATGGAATCCGGCGGCAATCGGGCGCCTGTCACGACCAATATCCTCAATGCCGCCACTCACGGGACGGGTGGTTCGTGGTCCGTCAATACGCCACTGACGCATTTGATGGTCAGTTCGTCATTTGAGACTCCACTGCTTCGTCCGGTTGCTGTTGGTGGCACGACCTTCACGGATGATTCATCCTCCCGAACCTTTGTCTATACCAACACTGCTTATCGCCAGTTTGCGAAGTATACGTTCGACCAGCACACTCCAAAACTTTCCTTCGGTCTTTACATGCGGCTTTCGGGATTCAACCGGCTGGACAACAGTTTCGACTTCGTGGCCGTGGAGGCCGGTGGAGATTTTCTAGTCGTCAATTTTCAGGATCGTTCGTCTGGTTTGGCCTACCGAGTCCACACCTTGGACCAGAACAACGTCGGTCCTGGGGGCGCGGGCCTCGGCATCGCTGTCCCGGTGGCGCAGAACAAGACCTATTGGATCACCTGTCTTTGGGACAGGGCAAACCTCCTGGCCACGCTCAAAGTCTATGATCCAGAGACCTGGCTGCTGGTCGGAACGAGCTCCAACGTGATTCTCAGTCGGAATGCGGAGAATATCTGCATCGGTCGCTACGATAACCATGGCGGGGCCACGCAGAATTCCTCGACCTATTTTGAAGATCTTGTATGGGATGTCACCGGCGCGAGCTATCCGCTCTTTCCCGCATCGCGCACCGTTGTCGCCACTGCGGCGACCAAGGCCGCCTTCGATGTGGCCTACAGCGCGGCGACATCGGGTGATTCTGTCCTCATTCCGGCGGGGAGCAATGTCTGGTCGAGCACCGTCACCCTCTCGAAACCCTCCACCACCGTGTTCGGCGTCGGAAGCAACTCCTGCATCATCACCAATGTCACAGGCGGGGAGTCGACGTTCACCGTTACCGCTCCATTTGTCACCATCAGCCATCTTCAGATTACCGGCATACCAGGAGCCAACAGCGGTCAGGGCGTGAACACAGAGGCCAATCACATCCGACTCTCCCATCTCCTGATTCGGGAACTTGCTGTCGGAGTCTTCTTCAACGGGTACGGGCTCATCGATCATTGCATCGTGCTCAACTGCGCGCACATCGGACGTCACTTCGGATACATTCCAGGCGGGGCGCAAGTTCGCGCGGCGCAATATCCCATTCCGTTCACCAGCACGAACTACGTCGTGTGGGAAGATTGCGGTGTCGAGATCACGCCCTCCATGACCTCCTCGGCGGGTTCATCCATCGTCCTCTTCTCGTCGCAGGAAGCCGCCAGCTACATCGTTCGACACACGAACATCAAAGTCAGCAAACTCAACATTGCCCCCGCCTTCGACTATCACGGCAACGATCCTGGCATTGCCAATTTGAGAGGTGTTTGCGGAGGGCAGATCTACAAGGTCAACTTCACCGTCGTGCCACCGGCTACTTTCTACGGGAAGTTTGTGGACGTCCGGGGCGGACAGCTCCTTGTTTACTCGAACACCATCACGGGATTCGATGTCCTCGATAACGTTTACCTGCGCGAGGAAGATTCAGCCGAACCTCCCATCGACCGCGTGGAAAATACCTACATCTTCAATAACCTCGAAGGCCCCGCCGGCTCATCCCTCATGCCCGCCACCATAGCTCCCGGCGCCGCTACCAAGATTCTGCTGAACACTCACTATTACGATCGCGCTCCTGCAGGGGCCTACTCGA
Organism: Pedosphaera parvula Ellin514; assembly: GCA_945872975.1. Lineage (GTDB taxonomy): Bacteria > Verrucomicrobiota > Verrucomicrobiia > Limisphaerales > JADJPG01 > JADJPG01. The sequence continues at coordinate 4,915 of CAMCCU010000227.1, read as the reverse complement.
CCTGGAGCCTCCGTTACCCGCATCCATGGACCGGCGCGACGGCTCCTAACAACGCCGGACGTCCTGTCGCCCCCACAAATTTTCGTTTCGTCGCTCCGTGAATCCGTGAATCATTGTCAGCAGCAGGCGCCGGACAGTGGGCCTCTTTGCCCGTCGCTCTTTTCGTCGTGAATCGCAATCGCAGAAGTTCATTGCCGCGATCCTTGAAGACGGCAGCCGGAAGTGGGATGCGGGGAGAAGTGAACCCAAAAAGAGCAATTGGAATAGCTGCGAAAAAACGCGGAGAACGTAAAGAAGAGAGGTTGGAATCAAAACAATGCTGGCCTTGGGCCTCACCCGCAGGGGGGTAACTGCGCCGGGGCGTGCGTCCGTGCGTGAAAATCTTCCCTCTGCGCTCTTTGCGTTCTTTCGCGGCCAATTCAACTGCTGGATTTTTGGTGAAATCTGCTTTGTTGCTCAATCCACGTAGCCGTTGGGATGCTGGCGGTGCCACTCCCAGGCGGTGGAGACGATCTGTTCGAGCTTCGGAAACTTCGGCTGCCAGCCCAGTTCGCGCCTGGCCTTGTCGGCGGCGGCGACGAGGCGCGGTGGATCGCCGGGCCGACGCGGCTTCTCGATGGCAGTGATCTTCTTGCCCGTCACCTTCTCGCACATCTGAATGACTTCGCGCACCGAATAGCCATCGCCATTCCCGAGGTTGTAGAAGCCCTGCCGTCCCGGCTCCATCGCGAGCAGATGCGCCTGCGCGAGGTCCACGATGTGGATGTAGTCGCGGACGCAGGTGCCGTCCGGCGTCGGGTAATCCGTCCCGTAAATCTCGCACTGGCTCGCCTGCCCGAGCGCGACCTTGAGCACGTTCGGGATCAGGTGCGTCTCAATGCGATGATGTTCGCCGAAGCGTCCGCTCGCACCAGCGGCGTTGAAGTAACGAAACGCGACGAACTCCAGTCCGTGCAGGCGCTGATACCATTCGAGCACGCGCTCGAACATCCGCTTCGATTCGCCGTAGGGATTGATTGGGTTTTGCGGAGTGTCTTCCGTGATCGGAACCTTGTCCGGGAAACCATACGTGGCGCACGTCGAGCTGAAGACGAACTTGCGAACGCCCGCCGCCACCGCCGCGTCCAGGAGCTTCACGCCGTTCCCGACGTTGTTGCCGAAGTATTTCCCCGGGTTCTGCATCGATTCGCCAACCAGGGCGAACGCCGCGAAGTGAACGATGACCTCCGCCTTCGCCGCCTTGAGCGCCTCCAGAATGCGAGCCCCATCGCTCAAGTCCGCCTGGACGAAGTTCGCCCGCGGATCGATCGCAGAGCGATGTCCCTCAACGAGGCTGTCGTAAACAGTGACGGCGTGGCCGGCGTTGAGCGCCTGCTCGACGTAGGTGGACCCGATGTAACCCGCCCCGCCGGAAACAAAGATGTTCATGGCCTACTTCTTCAGTTGCGGCGGATTCGGACCATACACTTTGAACCCGATGCCTTCCGGGGTCACCGCACCTGCGCCGACGCTCATGTAGAAATATTTCGCGATCTGGTCGAACGACGGCAACAGCGAGAAGTCCACCCAGTCCTTCAGCTTCTCCGCGCTGTCCTCCATGCCGAATTGCCCGGCCAGCGGCGACGCGCCGAAGAGATTCGCCAGCGTTCCAGATTCCTTCTTTAACGTCTCGACCAGAGCCCGTGCGCTCTCCGCCTGGTTCTCGTAGCCGAACATGCCGTTGGCCATCCCGCCGACTTTCTGAGCCGCGTCGTTGAGGCCCGCGACATCCTTCAGCGCCTTGCCCGTGCTGTCGCCACTGCGAAGGAATTCCTCCAGCATCGCGATGTCGGTGGACATGGCGACGTATCCGCCGCTTGCCGCGTAGTGCAAGGTGCGCTCGACGGGCCGGCCTCCAGCGGGTCCGGGTGTCGGCGGCATTCCAAGCGCGTAAACCGTGCGTCCGAGGAATTCGCGTTCCTTCACCTTCGGCTGCGGCATCACGGCACCGAGCGCCTTGATGGCCGAGGCGACTTGCTCTGCGCGCGGCGAGCCGATGAGGATCAGGGACGGCGGTGAATTGAGATCCGCGAGCGTCTGTTTGCGCGGCGCACGCTGGTAGCTGATCACATCATCGCCGAGATTCGCGATGAGGTTTTTGCGCAGATCGAAGTTCGGGTCCTTGTCCTTGCCGGCGTTATCGACCACGAGCTTGATGAAGCCGGCCGCCTGCGGAATGGCCTCGGTAATCGCCGTCTCCAGCGTCGCCCACGTCTTCTGGAGGTCGAGACGGATGCGGCTGAACTTCACCACGTCCGCCGGGACGAACGGCGGCGGATTCGCGTCCTTCTTCTCGAAGGCGATGATCTTGAAGATGCCGCGTCGCTGCGATTCAGGAACGCCCAGATTGAACCCCATCATAAAGCCGTCCCCCGTGTCACGGAAGTTGAAGGCAACCGTCTGAAGGCCATTGATGCCGATTGCGGAGAGCAATTTGTCCGGCTTCATCCCCATCATCGCTCCGCCACCCTTCTGATCGGCGGCGTCCTTGTTCATCAACTTCAGCGCCGCATCCAGAATCGCCTTTGTGTTTGCCCAGCCGTACATCTGCGCATCGCGGAACATCGAGCCATAGCTCGACGCGAAGGCCGGATTCTCCGCCAGCGCCGCCGTGCCGCCCGCCTGGCTGGCCAGCACCTTCTCGATGTCCTTCACCACGGTGCCGACGATGAGCAGCGAATCCGACTGACCGATGATCAGCTCCATCTTCTTGTCCTCCGCGCCCGGCTTGGGCGGTTCCAGCGCTTCATCGCCGGCGTTGCCTTTGGGGAAGACCTTGCTGAGCGACTTCTTCAAATCGTCGGACTTGAAGAGCAGCGTCGTGAACTCAATGTCGCGAATCTTTTCCACGCGCAACTGCTTGCCGCTTTCCACCCACTTGTTCTTCAAGCCGGCGAGGTTCGTCTTGAGCGCCGCGCTCTTGTCGCGCGCGTCCATGATGAAGAGAAAGCCCGGCTCCTTCGGCGTCGCACCATCCCAGCCGTTGGCCAGGATCGCGAACGTCATCTGTCCCTGCGCGAGGTTCGAGTAATCGGCGAACTTGATGCCGAGCTGCTTTTCCATTGGCTCCACTAGGTCCGACTGGAACTTGCCCATGAATTTGTCCTTGAACGGCTTCATCGAAGCGTCCGCCCAGAGCAGGCTGGCCGGCACTTGTTTCCACGTCGCGCTCGCTTTGGCGTAGTCCGGGATGGTGAACACCGCCACGGTATCGGCGGGGAGCAGTTTTTCCGGCGGCGGAGTGGCGGCAAGGCTGGTGAAGGCGCAGGCCAGAAGCAGGCCCAGGGATTGGAGTTGGCGTTTCATAATTCAGTTCAAAACTGGCAGTGGCGTCGTGCTCGCTAAGTAAATCTTCGGGAAGGTCATCGTCCGACCCGCCTCGTCGGGCAAGCTTCAGCAAGTTCAACGCCGAGAGGCAAGCCACGAATTCCTGACACAGGACAGGATAAAAGGTTTCAGCGCAAGTCCCGATGAATTGTTCGTTGGCTCCTGCCGGTTTCCGTCTCCAGTTACTTACCTCAGGCGATTCGCGCATAAGCCGAAGCTGCCAGAACTGCAATGACCGCGCCCGCGTTCGCTCCAGTGGTTAGCGTGCATATTTCAATCTGATGAAAGCAAGATCATGTCTCCATCGCGAGCGGCGGCCTGGAAAAACTGAACGACTTGCGGATAAATCTCGAACACTGTCTCTGCGGCTTTCTCTGTCCAGCCCTTGCCGTAAGGATAAATCTTTGCGGCTTTGAAGGACGCAACACTGAAACGAGAGCGCAACTCCTGAACCGAAATCCCGGCTAGTGCGTCAGCCGCTGCGCGAACCTCATCGGGCGTGAGCGAGCGGATACGCCCGTAGGTGCAAGGCCATGGTGTCTCCGTGCCGCCCTGCACGACATTGCCGAGCGGTGGTGGTGGCAAAGGATGCGGTTTCAACTCGCCCTCACCCGTGAGCAGGAAATGCAGGGCGTGCCAATCCGTGCCGACGATTAGAATACGGAAGTCCTCCTGCTCCTGCGCCTTAGCATGCAACTTGTCCGGATTGTCTGCCTCCTCGAACGCGTGGAGTGTTTGCTGGAGCAAGTCCTCCGGACTCGGGTTGAAGAAAGACTCTGCAGACTTGGCGTCGCTCTGGAAGCGTGCGAACTCCCCAGGTGTGACTCGTCGATAAACGGCTTCGATACTCGTGTAGAGTGGAAGGGCGCAGTCCTGGCAGAGCTGAACAGTCTTCTGCGCATTTCCGCCCACTACGGGGGTGAAGTTCATTGTCGCCTCTTTGCTGTGGCACTTAGCGCAACGCATAGCATTCGCAGGCTAGACCCAAGCTCAGCAACCCGGCACGCGGGGGCGTTCGATTGCAACGAGAGTGGATGGCCGGGTTAGAAGCCATGGTTGGGCCGCGTGGGTCCTGAGCTCATATCATCTGTTCCTCCACTGCCAAACTATCCCGGTGCTGATGCCGATAACTGCAACGGGAATGGAAAGGCCGAGACAGATGTCTCGGTCTGCAATCAGCAAATAAATGAGGCCGACGAGCGCGAGCGACAGAAGCACGCAAGCATAGAAGCGCCACGAAGCGAACAACTCGCCGATGCCGCAGATGAATTCGAGAATGTCCCACATCGTTTCTGTTGTTTGTTCGCATCGACGAGTGCGTCCGGACGAGGCCTAACAAATATTCGGCGCTTCATTTGCCGCGCCGGTTCTCTCTCGCCCGCTCCCATACTACCTCACTGCTCACTTCTTCCCGCTCTCGGACTTCTCGCCCGACTCTGCCTGCGACAGGCGGTTCGGCGGCTGGAGATAGCGATAGGCGTTGCTCGGATTGTCCGTGTCGTAGGCGTAGGCGTCGCGGTGGCGCAGGAAATAGCGGACGTTCTCGACC
>CAMCCU010000226.1 GCA_945872975.1 Pedosphaera parvula Ellin514 | reverse complement strand
GCATCGTCCACATGCGTGATCAGCATCGTGTTGCGACCGGGCCGCGCGTCCTCCACATAGTGGAAGATCATGAAGTGGTTTATATCCGCCGTCGCAGACCAGGCCGGCGTCACGGCTGAATTGACGCCCAGCTCGCGCAAAGCCGTGTCGAGCCGGACGGCCATTTTCTCGATGATCCAGCCACGGCAGTTTGGGTGGAGGACGATGTTGCAGTTCACGAGGGAAAGGCGGGCTGGGGGAGCGCGCCGACTTGACCGACTTCCAAGCCCGCTCCTTGTCGGGACTCAGGCCTGCCGGCGCAGCACGAGATACCCGAACCAGGTGCGGGCGGACAGCGGCTGGCGCGTGAGCCACTGGCCCGTCTCCAGCACGGTGAAACCGGCGCTGGCGGCAAGCTGCTCCAGTTCCGGGAGGAACAGGTAGCGGACGGTGTGCTGCTCGGTGAACTCGCCCGACAGCTCGCCCGTGCGCTGCTGGGCGAGGAGCGTGTAGTTCACCGTGACGAGATTGCGGTTCACATCCACGGTGGGCTCCGCGAGCCGGGTGACCCGCACCTCGGGCGTCTCAGCGCGCTTGATGCGCACCGAGGGGCGGTCGCTCAGCACGGCGGGGCCATACCAAAAGTCGAAGACGAAGACGCCGCCGGGCCGCACGGCCTGGCTGGCGGTTTTGAAATAGCCCGTCAAGGCGCCGTGGGTGAGCTGGTAGTTGATGACGTGGAAGAGGGAGATCGCCGCGTCGAACTGCTCGTCCGTTTGGAATTGGCTGACATCCCCCTGGGTGAGGCGAAGCCGCTTGCGCTGGCGGGCGGGGAGCTGGGCGCATTCCGTCTCCGCGCGCGCGATCATCTGGTGGCTCAAGTCCACACCGAGCACACGGTAGCCAGCGGCCATGAGCTCACGCGCATGGCGGGCGGTGCCGCAGCCCAGCTCAATTAACGAGCGCGCCTTGGGGGCGTGCTGCTTGAGCAGGTCGCGGACGAACTTCGCCTCGCCCGCGTAATCCTTGTCGCGGTAAAGGAGGTCATAATAGGCCGCGTAGCCTTCGTTGAACGAGCTCATGATAGGATCTCCTTCAAGGCTTGGGCCGAGGCTTGCACTTCCTCTTTCGAGTTTCCGAGCCCGCTGGGCAGGTATAAGCCCCGCCGGGCGAGGCGCTCGGAGACCGGGTAGCGCTCGCCGGCAAACAGACCCATCTTCCGAAACACTGGCTGCTCGTGCATGGGCCAGAAGAAGTGCCGCGCTCCCACCCCGCGCGCTTTCAAACGCGCGATGGCTTCGCGCGCATCAAAGGGCACCGAGTCGTTCAGCACCACGCCGTAAACCCAATAGATGTTCTCTGCATAATCCGTGCGGGCCACTGGCAGCCCCAGCAGGGGATGGCCGCCTAGTAGCTCTTCATACCACCGGCCGATCTCCCGCTTCTTGAGGAGAAAGGCATCAATGCGTTCGAGTTGCGCCACGCCAACTGCCGCCTGCAAATTGCTCATGCGGAAGTTCCAGCCCAGTTCCTCATGGATGAATCGCCTCTCTTTGTCGAAACACAGATTACGCAAATCCCGGCACCGTGCGGCCAGCTCGTCATCGTCGGTCAGCACCATGCCGCCTTCGCCGGTGGTGATGTGCTTGTTGGGGTAAAAGCTGGCCGTGGTGATGTCGCCGAACGAGCCGACCTTGCGGCCCTTGTAGGTTTGGCCGTGTTGCTCGGCGGCGTCCTCTATCACGAAGAGCTTGTGCCGCTTTGCCAGTTCAAGAATCGGGTCCATGTCCACTGGCAGCCCGTAGATGTGCACCGCCATGATGGCCTTGGTGCGCGGAGTAATCTTCGCGGCCACGAGCTCGGGATCCATGTTCCAAGTATCTTGCTGGCAGTCCACCAACACGGGAGTCGCGCCCGCACGAACGATGGCGGCAGCGCAAGAGATGATGGTGAACGACGGAAGGACCACCTCGTCGCCCGGGCCGATTCGCAGAGCCGCCAGCGCCAGATCCAGCGCCACGCTGCCATTGCAAACGGCGATGCCATGCTTCCGGCCAGAGAGAGCGCCAAAGCCGGATTCCAACCGCTTGACGAACGGGCCTTCGGAGGAAATCCACTCCGTCTCTATGCACTCGCACAAGTATCGCTTCTCGTTGCCGTCGAGAAGGGGTCGGTTTACCGGGATCATGTGGTTTAGCGAATGTTTAGCTGGGCCGGGAGGTTGGGGACGAACCGCGTCTTGTCCATGTCTCCCGCGTAGGGGCCTTGTTTGACTTCGATCATTTCCAGCGGTTCTAAGACTTCAAATCCGTGGCCGCCTTGGACAAGCAGGATGACATCGCCGGCAGCCAACACCCGGCTCTCCAAATACTGCTGTTGAGCGTTGTAGAAATCCACCCGCAGCTTGCCCTTCTTGATGAAGAGCGTCTCCTGCGTGAAGAAGACCTCCCGAGCGACTGAGTTATGAACGTGTGGCGGGATGCTTTTTCCCGCCGGGTAGTTCATGTAGGCAAGCTGTTGAGACAGCTCGTTGGAGGTGACAAAATGGATGCCTGGCTGCTGGAACCGCGCAGTAACGATGATGGCCAGCAACTGCTCGCCGTGATGGACTTGGAGGATTTCGTTCATGAGTGCGCATTGTTACGAAGCTTCAACAAAAACCCGCTGGAATAACCGATTGGTGGTTCATCCAATAGTTCATACTGGTTTGACCACAGCCGAAGCCAGCGACGTTTAGTGCGCACCATGCCGCTCAGCGCGAGGGAAATTCCTCGGGCTCGATGCCATGCTTCTTGGCGTTTAGATCTCAAGAGGTAGCGGAGAGTCAGCAGGCGATGCGGAACAAATAATATCCACTGGACCTTGTCTGCGGCCAGTCGAGTAAACGTTTGTTCCCATTGATTGTCGGTCAAATGAGGGTCAACCCTGTGAATAAGAACCATGGCACTTGTTGTCGCCTGTGGAAAGACTTGCAAGAACCGCTCTTTGATCAAATCAAAGTGCACAATTCCGTCGCACTCATGAAAGACCTGTTTCAATCGGCTGACGGCTTCGATCCCATAGTCAGAACAATAGACGCGTAAACTCGGCCGCAACCGCTTGATGTGGTATTCCAGTGCCGCCAAGCCGACGCCGAAGGAAAATAATTGCTCTTGCACTTCGTGCTTTTCGAGCAAATCGAGGATGTCGTAGGCACGCGAAGGCAGGTCTCCGGCCGCACTGTCGTGTGTAATCCGAGTTTCACACATGCGCAACCAGATCGATCGGTCCTCCGGGATCAGGAAGTTCCCCTCGGTTGCCCGCACCAAATCCCATCCTTTGGCCTGAGTGAGGTCAACGCCCTGCTGCCCTGTCGGTGTTTTCGCCAAAGGATAGTAGTGACGAACCGTTGCCTCGAAGGGCAGTGAATTTAGCCGCCGCAGCAAAGCAATCATTGCTTCAGGCAGTGCATCTACGCCAGTGCGAAGGCACGTAGTATTTGCCCCAGTTGAAGCTTAAGCGCATGTCACCATGAGGTCCCGTGCGGGGCAGCACCGTAAACTTCAGACTGTATTGCACCCAGTCCAAGTCTCTGCCCGAGGAATCAGTGACCCATGGGCTAAGGTAGTAATCCCCGGGATACAGCCCGAAGGCCGCAATATCAGCACGCAGCACCAGTGGCCCCGCCATAGCACGGGGCAGTTCCAATCCGAGATGGCGCGTTCGCAAGTCCAGAATAGGCATTCCGTCAATCGCGTGAACTTGCACGCCAAACTGCGGCGCCGCCACGTCGGCATTGAAGGCGATTTTCATTTCCAAGCGAACCGGATCGCCCATGACCAATTCCGAGATGTGCCGGCCATCTGCTGACATCAGCGACAACTCGGTGACGGCGGCGACGGTTCCTCCTTTTTCCTCCGTCCTTCGCCACTGGGGCTGTGCTTGCTGGCCGGAGGTGCTTTGCATATAGGCGCTGACGACCTCTTGGCACGGTCCGTCTTTCGTAACCCGGCCATCATGCAAGAAGATCGCGCGCCCGCAGAGATCGCGGACCACCCCCATGTTGTGGCTGACGAACAGCACCGTGCGGCCTTGGCCTTGGGACACATCTTTCATTTTGCCCAGGCACTTTTGCTGAAACGCGGCATCGCCCACCGCCAGCACCTCGTCCACTACCAGAATCTCCGGTTCAAGGTGCGCCGCCACGGCGAAGGCCAGGCGCACATACATGCCGGAGGAATAGCGTTTCACCGGCGTGTCCAGAAACTTCTCCACCTCGGCGAAGGCGACAATCTCATCGAACTTGCTGCGCACCTCGGCACGGGTCATGCCAAGGATGGCTCCGTTGAGAAAGATGTTCTCCCGGCCGGTCAGCTCCGGGTGGAAGCCCGTGCCCACCTCCAGCAGGCTGGCCACGCGTCCGCGCAAGGTGATGCGGCCCGAGGTCGGCTCGGTGATGCGGCTGAGGATTTTGAGCAGCGTGCTCTTGCCCGCGCCGTTGCGTCCGATGATGCCGACGACTTCGCCCTGCTTGATCTCGAAGGAAACGTCCTTCAGCGCCCAGAACTCCTCTTCTGTATTCCCATTTCCGATTTCCGATTTCCGATTTCCGAACAGGCCCTTCACCTTGTCCGTCAGCACGTCGCGCAACGCCGTGTAGCGCTCGCGCGCCTGATGCTGGAGCCGGTAGCTCTTGCTCAGGTTCTCGACGGTTATGATGGGGGAGCTCAAAAGGTAAAAGCAGAAAGCTGAAAAAAGAAATCAGCGGCTTTGCGTGCGGTTGATCATCGTGGTCATGATGGCGATCAGTTCGGAGGCTTCTTGCTCCAAGGGCTGCGTTTCTGGAGCGCCGATGGCGCATTCCTCCCGCAACAGTTCAAGCCAGAGCTGGGACTCGTCCGCCTCTTGAAGCGCGACACCCAGCTTGGCGACAAACTCGGCCTCGGAGCGGGCACGCGAAGCTTCGCGGACATGAGCGGCCACCGAGGTTCCCGAACGCAGCAACTGCTTGCCCAGCGTGCGAACTTCCTCGCGCGCCTTCGGCAGCCGCACATACAAGCGAATGACGCTGGAGGCAAACCGCTTGGTGCGGCCCCTAAATTCCTCCGGCAACCGTCCGGCACGCCGTTCTGGATTGTTGCTTTCCACTTTCTGCTTTCTGTTTTGTCTTTCGCTTCAGATCACATCGGCGAAGGTCCGTTCCGTCCTGCGGAAATACCACACGCCGAGCAGGCACATCAGGGCGGTGACTAGCACCGAGCAGGCTATGCTGCGCGCCTCCAGCGGCACGGCACCTCGGAGGCATGCCCAGCGGAAGCCCTCAATCACCCCAACCATCGGGTTCAGATCGTAGAGCCAACGCAGGTAGGCCGGCACCTTCTCGCTGCTGAAGCCCACCGGCGAGAGATAGACCCCGAACTGCACGATGAACGGAACCACGTAGCGGAAGTCGCGATACTTCACGTTCAGCGCGCAGAGCAGCAGCCCCGCGCCAAACGCCGCGAGAAACGCCAGCAGCATGAACAACGGCAGCGTGAGCACCCGCCAGTCCGGCAGGAAGCCATACCAGAGCATCAGCAGCGCGAGCATCACCAGCGTGATGAGGAAATCCACGAGGCTCGTGATCACCGAGCCGGCGGGCACAATGAGTCGCGGGAAATAAATCTTGGAAATCAGGCTGGAGTTGTTGAGCAGGCTGCCGCTCGCCTCCGAAAGCGCAGACGCGAAGAACTGCCAGGGCATCATCGCCGCACTGACAAACAGCGCATACGGCACTCCGGCGGGCGCCTCCAGCTTCGCGATGCGGTTAAACACCAACGTGAAGACCACCACGGTCACAAACGGCCGGATCACCGCCCACGCGATGCCGATCACCGTCTGCTTGTAGCGCACCACGATGTCGCGCCACGCGAGGATGTAGAACAGCTCCCTGAAGTGCCACAGGTCGCGCCAGTATTGCTGCTCGCTGCGCCCGGCCTCGATGATGAGTTCGTGCGGCTTCGTGGCGGCTGGCAAGGGGTTTTCCATCAGACAAATCTTTTCCGAAGCGGGCTAGTGGCGGAACCAGTAATACACCGCCATCACCCACTCGTTCTCGAAGGCGATCATTCCGGCTTCCGTCCGCCACCACTCATCCACGGTGTAATCGGGCACAGGCACAGGAACGATGACGGCTCGGACACCCACGGGCTGCAACATCCGGCGGCCCAGCCACGCCACGCGGCGCGTGGCAAAAGGCTCGACCGCCACCAGCACACGGTGAACCTGATTGCTCTGCGCCCATCCGCGAAGAGCGATGAAATCCTCGTGCAGGCTGGTCAGCTCGTGCCCGACCACAACCACCGCGTTGTCTGGCACGCCCGCCGCCAGCAACTGGCGCAACCGAATCTCTCGGGCCGACTCGGTGATGCCCGCGCGGTCCGTGGGCCGGGTCTCGCTGTCCAGCAGCACGATCCGGGGTGCCCGACCGCTCTGAAACCAACCGAGCGCCTCCGCGAACAACACATCGCGCGTGCCCGTTGCGAGAACGATGGCGTCCGCCTGTTCCACCGGCTGATCGGCCACCCAGCAGCGAGCAACTGTCCGCAGCAACGGCTGCCAGAACAGCCATCCAGCAATCCCGGCAAGCAGGACGACTACGAGCAGCCGGCGAATCCAGCGCCGTCGGCTGAGCCGAGCGCCAGGGTCGGAAGGAGAACGGATGGCCCGGTCATCTGAAGGCGTAGAGAACACTCTTGATGAGTTCGTTTTGGAAAGACAGCACGCCGCGGTCATGCCGCCACCACTCCTGCCAGCGATAGCCCGGCAGGTCCACCGCCACGACCACAAGGCGCGTATCGCTGCCCGCGAAAAGCTTTTGCCCGAGGCGGCTCAGGCGGCGCGTGTGGAACGGATCCGTGGGCACGATGATCGTGTGCGCGCCGTTCCGTCGCGCCCACTCGCGCACGGCGAGGATTTCGTCACGCGTGCTCGTGACTGCCTGCCCGATGGTTTCCTGCGCACTCTTGGGCACGCCCTCGTGGTCAAGCACACGTCCGATAAGCTCGGTCTCGTGGCTGACGACGCGGCCCGCCTCCTCCGGCGAAAGAGCGATGTCGAGGAACAACACTTTGGGCACGCGCTTGGCCCCGTAGAGTTTCGCGGCGGCGAAGGCTCGGTATTGCGCGCCACCACCCAGCACCACGACCGCATCCGCAGTCTCGACGGGATCGTTCACCACCCACGCGTGAATCATCGCCGAGAGCCAGCGTTCGCGCGTCTGCCACGCGATGGCCGCGAGCAACACCCCCACGAGCGCGAGGACGCCCAGCCACTTGAGCCAGCGCTGGTGGCGGAGGCTGATGGCGGTTGGACTGGTTGTCATGGGAGGAACCGCACTCACGCAACAGGCTGGGACAGATACCATCTGACCGTTTCACGGATGCCGGATTCGAAAGTGTGCGCGGGCTGCCAGCCGAGTTCGCCTCCGACCTTGGCGGCATCAATCGCATAGCGGCGATCGTGGCCGGGACGATCCTTGACGAAGGTTATGAGACGACGGGCGTTGCCGCCGAGCTGCGGGGCGAGTTCATCCACGAGGTCACAGATGAGTTCCACGATGCGGAGGTTCGGCCACTCGTTGCCGCCACCGATGCAGTAGGTCTCGCCGTTTCGACCGCGTATCAATGCCTGCCAGAGGGCCTGCGCGTGGTCGGTCACGTAGAGCCAGTCGCGCACGTTGAGGCCGTCGCCGTAGACGGGGATGGGCTGGCGAGCCGCTGCCTTGTTGATGACGACGGGGATGAGTTTCTCGGGAAACTGGCGCGGGCCGTAGTTGTTCGAGCAGTTCGTGATGACGGTGTCGAGGCCGTAGGTGTGGTGATACGCGCGGACGAGGAGGTCGCTGGCGGCTTTGCTCGCGGAGTAGGGTGAGTTCGGCGCGTAAGGCGAGGCCTCGGTGAATTGGCCGGTGGGGCCAAGACTGCCGAAGACTTCATCGGTGCTGACGTGGAGAAAGCGCGGGGAAAATTGCGAATTGCGAATTGCGAATTGCGAATCGGTCCAAACGGCGCGGCAGGCTTCGAGAAGGTGGAACGTGCCGAGGACGTTGGTGTGGATGAAGTCGCCGGGAGCAGCAATCGAGCGGTCCACGTGCGATTCGGCAGCGAGGTGGAGGACGTGGGTGATGGCGTGGTCGCGGACAACGCGCAGGACGGCGGGTTTGTCGCGCAGGTCCACTTGCTCAAATCGGTATTTCGGATGGCTGGCAACGGCGGCGACATTTTCCAAACGCCCGGCGTAGGTGAGGCAGTCGAGGTTGACGACGTGTGCGACTTCGGTCTGGCCGATGACGTGTTCAAGCACATGGGAGCCGATG
>CAMCCU010000225.1 GCA_945872975.1 Pedosphaera parvula Ellin514 | reverse complement strand
GGTAGTAATCGGTCTGGAGAATGGGATCGTAACGATGGTCGTGACATTGCGCACAGCCCACGGACAGGCCGAGCAGCGATGTGGAGACGATCTTGATCGTGTCCGCGACGACTTGGTTGCGCACCGCGTCGATGTCGGGAACCGCCTGCGTCGCCGTCCCGTCCGCGCCCGTGCGGAGGAATCCCGTCGCGATGACCAGCTCCCGCGCCTTCGCGTCTTCCAAGACCGAGCGCGTATCACCCTGCGTGACGCGCGCGAGTTCATCCCCGGCCAGTTGCTCTGTAATGAATCGATCGAACGGCTTGTCCGCGTTGAACGAGCGGATGACGTAATCGCGAAACTTATAGGCGTAGGCGCGCGGCGGGTCGGCGTCGCTGTAGCCGTCCGAATCCGCGTAGCCCGCGACATCCAGCCAGTGACGTCCCCAGCGTTCGCCGTAATGCGACGAGGCCAGCAAGCGGTCGATCAGCTTCTCATAAGCATCCGGCGCGGCATCGGCGAGGAACGCCTCCACTTCGGCGGGGCTCGGCGGCAAGCCCGTGAGATCAAAGCTCGCGCGGCGCAAGAGCGTGACCTTCTCCGCATCCGGCGAGAACGAGAGCTTCTTCTTCGCCATCGACTCGACGAGAAACGCGTCGATGGGAGTCCGCGCCCGATCCTTGTTTCGCGTGGCGGGAATCTTCGGCTGACCAATCGGCTGGAACGACCAGAACGCGCGCTCCTCTTCCGTGATGCCCGCGCCGTGGCCTACCTCCGTCGGCTCCGGTCGGGCGGTCTTCGCGCCGCCATCGATCCATCGCTTGATGAGTGCGACTTGAACCGGAGTCAGCTTCTTGTCGCGCTTCGGCATCTCGCCGCTGTGAATCAGTTTGAAGAGCGTGCTGCGTTCCGGTTTGCCAGGAACGATGACCGGACCATTCTCGCCGCCTTGCAGCATCAGCCGGCGCAGACGCAGATCGAGACCGCCCTTCAACTTCTCGCCCTCGCCGTGGCAATCGAAGCAGTTCGCCTTGAGGATGGGCCGGATATCTTTCTCGAAGGTCAGCGGAGTCGCAGCGTAGACGGAGACGGTCACGAACAGCCACGAACTCGTGACAAGCAGAGCGAACATGGAAGACCAGACGCGCTTCATGAGTTGCGCAGAATTTCCCTCACCACGCGGCAAGGTTTCCCGTCCGTGATGCGCTGCTCCTGGCCGTTCTGATGATAAATCAGCTTCTCATGTTCGAGTCCGAACAGATGCAGCAGCGTCGCGTGATAATCATTCGGGCTCACGGGATTCACCACCGCCTTGTGACCGAACTCATCCGTCTCGCCATACGTCATCCCGCCCTTGAACCCGCCGCCCGCCACCCAGCTCGTGAAGCCCTGGCCGTTGTGATCGCGGCCCGCCTTCTCGGCCGCGCCATGATTCTCTGTCACTGGCAGACGCCCGATCTCGCCGCCCCAATGAACGATGGTCGAATCAAGCAGCCCACGCGCCTTCAAATCCTTCACCAACGCCGCCGACGGCTGATCCGTCTTGCGACAGCAGTTCGCGAGGTTGCTCTTGATGTTCTCGTGCGTGTCCCAGATCTGGCCGTTGACGAAGAGCTGCACGAAACGAACGCCGCGCTCCACCAGCCGCCGCGCAATCAGACAACGCGTCCCGTATTCGCGCGTCACCGAATCATCGAGACCGTAGAGCTTCTTCGTCGCCTCGCTCTCGCCAGAAATATCGAGCGCTTCCTTCGCCGCCGTCTGCATCCGCGCGGCGAGTTCGTAGCTGGCGATGCGCGCTTCCAAATCATTTTCACCCGGATGCCGCGCCAGATGTTCGCGATTCAATTTCGCAAGGAAGGCGAGGTTCTGCTCCTGCAACGCGCCCTTCAAATGCGGCGGCGGTTCGAGGTTCAGAATGCGCGGCTCGGTGGAGCGGACAATCGTCCCCTGATACAGCGGCGGCAGCCAGCCGTTGGACCAGTTGCGCACGCCATCGACCGGATGCCCGCCCGGATCAGTCAGCACCACATATGCCGGCAGACTCTGGCTTTCGGAACCCAGCCCGTAGGTCAGCCACGAACCCAGCGCCGGCCGACCCGGCTGCGCCTTGCCCGTGTTCATGAACCAAATCGAGGGCTCATGGCCATTGATGTCCGTGTGCATCGAGCGGATGACCGTGACGTCATCCACGATGCCGGCGAAGTGCGGGAGCAGTTCAGAGACATCGAGCCCGCTCTGCCCGTGCTTCTGGAATTTCCATGGGCTGCCGAACAGCTTCTTGCTCGCTCGATCCACGAAGCTGAAGGTCACTTCTCCCGGATAATCTTCTCCGCTGCGCTTGCTCAGCTCCGGTTTCGGATCGAACAAATCAATGTGGCTCGGCCCGCCGTGCATGAAGAGCGAGATCATCGCTCGTGCCTGCGGACGAGCGGGAGTCAGCTTCTCCTTCATGTCGAACGACTGCGGCCCGCGCGGTATCGCCGGAGGAGTCGCCAGCAGCTTTTCCTGCCGCAGCAACCACGCGAGCGCCACGCTGCCGACACCCATCGCGTTGCGGGCCAAGAATCGGCGGCGTGACCACCGCGCCATCGCGTCATCCGCAGAGTGTTGAGGTGTATTCATCGGGCTTGAACACAAAAGTGGACGAGTCGGACGGCCTTGGGAATTCAAAAAACTCTGAGATCACCCTGGCAGTCAGCGGTGAACCACTTCACCAAGCTTAGTAAACCAGCCCGAGGTCAGGCGTTTCGACCACGCGTCCCGAACGCGCCAGTGGACGCCGAAACGTTTCGAGAAGTCCGGCGATCAGGAGATTGCGCTCCACCCGCCACGGCGATGCACCCCCTCGAAGGAAATCCTCGATGGTCGCCATCAACAGGCCGTAGTGCTGCTCAACCGGCGGCGGCGCGCGGAAGAGCTGCGCGGAAAACGTTCTTCCGTCCCTGGCACCGACCGCGAAATTGAAGTCGTTCACCACGCCATCCAGAACCAGGATCGTCGTCTTCAATCCATCGTGATGCGCGAGCTGCCACGCAACCGGCTGGAGTGCGAGCTTGCGCACGAGCCCCAGTCCGAAGATGTCCTGCGTCCGTCCGTCCAGAACCGGATCGCCTTGGGGTGAATTCGATCGCGACAGCGCCGCTGCAAGAAGCGGTCGAGACCACAGTCCCTTGTCCCCCGCTTTCCAGACGTCATCGCCCTCCAGCCAACGAATGCTGCGAATGCCTGATTCGCCGCCCGCGCGACGCTCAATGATCGGGAGCAATCCCTCCAACGCATTCAGCTCCGCGCCGCCGAGCGTTCCCGAACCCGTGCCGCTTTGGCCCGGCGCCATGACCTGATTGATCTGCACAACGATCAACGCCTCCGACAACGCCGTGCCCGCTGGCACTTCAACGGCCGGCAAACGGTGAGTGACATTCAAGGCGCTGCCCGCCAGCAGGGAAATCTTCCGCGAACGCGCGAGGGTTATTGCTTCACGTCCCAGCGCAAGGCTGCTGCTCAAGGCACCGTGGACAAAGCACGCCGCGCCTTCCGCCGCGCGCTCCAATGCGATCTTCAGCAAGCGGTCGTTCGCCATCACGCCCGGCTTGCGCGAGACGACCACCACGGCATCTGCTCCGTCCACCGCCTGCTCAGCCGTGGACGCGACTCGCAGACCGAAGTCTTCCGCGCGCTTATCGAAGCCTCCCTCGTTGGTCATCATCACGTAGGCCGAGACCTCGCGTGGACCTGGCTTGTGGAACTCCCCGTCGCGCGCGTAGCCCATGAGGAAACGATCGACGAGATGCTGCGCGGGCGAACCCGGCGAAAAATCCTCCAGCAAGAACGCCAGCTTGTTCAGTGTTCTCATATCATGCCCTCCAATAAGTGGACCGCTCCGGCGCCTGGTAAGCGACGTTGAGTTGCGGCGTGTCGATCAGCTTCCCTCCGCGATAGAGCGACTCGATCGCGAACAAAGTCATCCCCGACGTCAGCAATGTTCGCTCGACCGGATACGGAGCCGCGTTCTCCAACAGCATCTGCTCGATGTTATTCACCAGCGGATTAAAGAAGTCCGCCAGCGTCGTGACCGCCGGAGGCATCGGGAGATACATCTGACACGAGAACACCTGCCCGCTCTTGGCCAGCCCGGCGTAGGTGAAATCCGTCACCACGCCGCTGAGCAGGAAGAGCGTGGTCTTGAAACCATCGAGATGCTCGATGTAGTAGGCGACCGGATTCCTCACTTCGCGCTTGAGCCAGTCCAAGTCCGGCGGGGCGCACAAGTAACCGGACGGCCCCTTGCAGGTAAAACTGCGAGCCAGAGCGGCGAGAAAGAGCCGGCGCGTATTCGCGTTCTTACCCAGTTGTTCCCAAACCTCCGGACCACGGATGGCGCGCACCGACTTCACGCCCGGCTCGCCTCCGGCACGACGTTCAGACATGCACTGGGCCGTCTCCAGCCCGTGGATGTCGTAGGAATCAATGCCGCCGTAACAGATGCAGACGCTCTCCTCCATCGGCGTGCCGAGCGGGATCTCGACGGAGGGAATCCGCCACGTGACCGGCAGCGAGGAGCCGGCGAGAAACGGAAACTTGAGCCGCCGCGACGCTTCCACCATGGCGACGCACTCGTTCCAATCGGTCGAGAGATGCTTGTCGTTAAAGACGGGAACGGAGCGACCGGTTGACTCGAAGACTTTTACCGTTCGCTGGAAGAAATCATTCCGCGGGTAAAGCGTCTGGCCTTTCTCCGTCCTCGGATACAGCCCGTGCTCGGCGATGATCAGCACGCCGTCCACCGCCAGCTTCGAGCCGCCCAGGGTCAGAGTCTCCTCGACCGTGGGGAAAATCTTCGTCTTGTGCCGACGCGACCGCTCGCGGCTCAGGTCGCCTTCGGGAATCTGATCCACATACAAGCCCGCCAGATCGAACGGTGGGCGATGATGCTTCCCCTGCCAGCCGTAGCCTTCCAGAAACCGATCGACGAAGTGTTGCGCGTGAGAATACTTGCGAACTTCGGTGGCCAGAATCGCCACCTTCATCCGGCGCGAACCAGCACGGCGAGTTGGCTTGTCCGCCGCGACGAGCGCACCGGGCCATCCCGCGATTGCTGCCCCGGTCGCCGTTCCCAGCGCGCCGACAAATTGCCTGCGCGTCCACGGAGTCGTGTTCTGCTCCGCGCCCATTCCATCTCGTGTGGTCTTCATGATAGTGGTGACGTTAAGTTCCGATCGGCTTGGGTTCGACAGCTTTGCTCCAAAACAAGTACAGCGCCGCAAAGGCGACCAAGGGCAGCCCGCCGGCCACCGCGAGTCCGAGATCAAACGAGCCGGTCTTGTCGATCAGCCTCCCAAAGACTTCCTGCATCGGCGGTGCGAACGCCCACGCGGCGACGCTGGCCACACCCGTGACCTTGCCTTGATGATGCGGTGAAATCTCCTGAGTCAGCGCGTGGTAAATGGGAAACACCCCGAGCGCACCGGCGCCGACCAGGAGCAGCACGCCGAGCAGCGGAACTCCCTTGGGCAGGAACGGCACCAGCACCGTCAACGCCGCCAGCAACGCGCAAGCGCCAAACACCAGGTTGCGGGAACGCTCCACCGTCATGCCCCGGCGAATCAGCCAGATCGTCAATGCGCCCGCGCCAATGCAGCCGACGTCTGTGGCGACGTAGAACAGGGAGTTGAAGTAGAGCGCGTCGGATTCCGCATAGCCTCGGCCCTGCTGAAGAAACTTTGGAAGCCAGGCGCGCAAGGTTTGCCAGCAGGTGTTGATGCAGGCAATCACGACGAACAGCACCAGCATGCGGCGTTGGAAGATCAGCCGCCAAATCCCGACCTCTCCGCTGCCCGAAGTCGAACGCGTCGGCGTCGCGAGATCAGTCGCACGAACCATGGCGAACCAGAACACGATCCAAACCAGACCGACGCAGCCCACGACCTGGAACGGCATCCGCCAACTGTCCACCTGGTCCGTCAACATCCAGCGCATCGCCAGCGGCGTGATGATGGCCCCGATGGAGGTGCCGCTTTGCAGCACGCTGTTTCCCATCGGACGATCCTTCGCTTCGAGCAGCCACTGCGTCGTCTTGATCGCACACGGCCAGTGTCCGCCCTCAAACAGCCCGAGCAGCGTCCGGCAGAAGAGCAGCCCGCCGTAGGATTCCACCAACCCCGTGCAGAAACCCATCAGCGACCAGAGCAACACCGCCAGCGGATACAGCCAGCGCACCGAGAAGCGATCCACGGCGATTCCGAACAGCAGCGAGCCGACCGCAAACGCCCAGCCGAAGAACCATTCGAGTCTCCCGTAATCCTGCTGGCTCAGCTGGAACTGCGTGGTGATGCGCACCGCCGCGTTCGCGAGCGTCTGGCGATCGATGTAGTTGATGGCGGAGGCGAACAGCAGCAACCCGCAGATCCACCATTTCCACGATGATGGACGCGTGTTGCTCATCAGCCGTTCCAATCCTTGCCGTCCCAGCGGATGACGCGCTCCAGCAGCGCCACCACATCCTCTGAGAATCCTTGCAGCAGCGTCTCGCCCTTCTCGGCGGTCGCGGTGCATGGGTTACCGATGTAGCCGGGCACCGTCCGGTCCTGAGTAACCCAGCCGCGTGACGCCGGCTCGAAGGGATTCCCAAACGGGACGGGCTCTAACGATTGAATATCTCCCACCAAATGCGGCGCGATGCGGAGGATCATCGACGTCTCCCATTCGCACGCATGCCCCATCTGGCGCTGCTCGATCTGCGGATCGACTTCCCACGGCTTCGCCCCGAGATGCCAGTAGGTCGCGAAGAGCAGCAGCAGATCGTTCCGCAGCCGGTGACGCTGACGAATCTCGAAGACCGCCTGTTTGCCGGGAACATCATTCCCTCCATGCCCATTGATGAAGACCAGCCGCTTGAATCCGTGATGAAGAAAGTTCTCCAACAGGCCGCCCAGCAGATCCAGATAGACCCGCGGCGCAGCGGAGAGCGTTCCGGGATAATCGAGGTGATGATCGGAATTCCCCAACCACATCAACGGAGCAACCAGCACCCGATCTCCCAGACGCTCCGCTGTGCGACGAATGATTTCGCCACACAGGATGCTGTCGGTGAAGAGCGGCATGTGCGCCCCGTGCTGCTCCAGCGCAGCAATAGGGATGACGACGGGGATGTCCTTGTTCAGGTCGCGAACGGCAGGCCAGTTCAAATCGGTCAATTGCATGACAGGAAATCGATGGAGTCGAAACTGAACAAATCATTCGCGTCGCGCAAGCGCCACGCTTCGACGCCCATCGCGTTGGGTCCGGTGAATCGGCGACGCGACCGCCTGGCCATCACGTCATCAGAGTAGGATTGAGGCGGTTTCATCGCGCTTGAAAACATCAATGGACGAGTGTGACGGCTATTGGAATTCAACATTCAGAAGGATGAATTGCCCAGCCATGGGGGTTACCGATGTTGCGGACTTGCTTTCGTCCACGCAGCGAGCCAAGCATCGGTGCATTGAGAGGCACAGTCGCCTGTGAGCCACCACTCCCACACCATGAATCGAAAACTTCTAGAAGTGGCGCTGAGAATCATCGGCGCATTGTCGAGTTTGATGGGCGTCGGCATGCTCTGCGGAGCTCTTATGTTCCTGATTTCCGGAATGCAAGATGCGAAATGGTGGATGGTGGCGTTCTCCGGTTTCTTCATTTTCCTCGCTGGCTACTTTGTCTATGTCGGTTATCTGGTGTGGTTCAAACCTTCCCCGCTCGCTGTGCGCCACGTCTGCGGTTTGATCGGCTTTTATGTCCTCACGCTCTTCATGGAGTTGCTCGACCCCATCCATGATTCATTCTCGCCTTGGAAATCATTCGCGTTTCTCGGTTGTCTCATCGCCGTCTACTTCGGTTACAAAGCCGCGAGCCGTTGGCTGAGCCAAAAGATGTTTCCTGACCGCAGCCCGGACCTTCGGACATAACCCGGCGACGACCGCTGCGAAGGTTATTGCTGGCTACAACTCCACAGTCCGCCCACCGTCACGAGCAGATTGGAAGCAGGCGTTCATGACCTGCTGCGTCTTGAAGGCGATGGCGGGCCAAGTTTCGTTCATCTTGCCGGCCGCGATCTGACGGGCGAAGTCGCGGAACAAATTTGTCTCCTGCGAGGTCGGATGACTGTTGCTGTATTCTGGAATCGTCACGCGACGGCGACGCTCTTCCATGTTGAACTCGCAGCCCGCGACGTTGAACTTCGCGTTGTTCAAATCGAACCCGATTTCGTTGCCGAAGAACGGCAGCACAAAGTCCGCGACACGCACGTAGCCCTTCGTGCCGCTGACCGTCGACCACTGTTCATCGTGCGCACGGAACGAGCAGTAGAAGCTGCAGGAGACGCCGTCGTC
>CAMCCU010000224.1 GCA_945872975.1 Pedosphaera parvula Ellin514 | reverse complement strand
TGGTCCTTCCGGATGGACGACTACGCGAACAACCCGCCCACGTTTCTCCCGTTGCTGAATGACAACACCCGCGATGCGAACACGCTTTGGGGAACAACCTTTGCCACCCCGCCCGTGATGTGGAGCGAAGGCGGTGGCTACTGGGGCATTGGCAAGAACACTTCGGGGGTCGAACAGACCGCGGGCGGCGTCACCTGGGCGCCGGACGAAGTGCTGCTTCACCCCAAGGGCGGCGGTTCCCCCGCGCGGTTGGTCATCGCTTGGAAGGCACCCCGCAGCATGGTGGTGAACGTCCGCTCCAGTTTCCGCAAGGCCATGCCCTGCGGCAATGGCGTCGGCTACGAACTCCGCTCGCGCATCGGCGGTGTGGACACGGAAATCGTCAGCTTCGGCGCAGGGGGGAACATCGGCGCGGGCGTGACGCGGGAACATCTGGGGCTCTCCTTCAGTGCGGGCGATCAATTGTTCTTCCGCATCGACACCTGGGGCGACGCGGGCTGCGACATCACCGGGGCCGCCATCGAGATCAATGAGGTGTTGGTGGTGGAACCGCCGGCGATTGTCACCGATCCCACCGGCGGCACCGTGGCCGAAGGCGGCACGTTCACGTTTAGCGTCACGGCCACGAACGCCGCAGGCTACGCCTGGTACAAGGGTGGCAACCTGATTTCTGGAGCCGGCAGCGCCGCCTACTCGGTGGCCGATGCCCAAGCGAGCGATGCCGGCACCTACACCGTGGTGGCGACGAATAACGCATCGCAATCGGTGACCAGCGCGCCGGCCGTCCTGACGGTCACGGCGCGTCCCACTTACGCCACCGTTCTGCTCAACGAAAACTTCAATGCCTACACCGGAAACCAAAACGCTCTCCAATATCAGACCGGGTTAAAGATTTCCCACTCGGGAAACCTGACGGGATGGAACAAAGCAGGCGGCGGAGCCGTCCACGCGGTGGACCGCACGGGAACCGGCAATTACGCGGTTATGATCTGGCAGGACAACGTTATAACGCTGACCGGCGCAATTCCGGCCAACGAGGGAGGCGAAACCTACCATGTGGATTTCGTCGCGGCTCCCGCCACGTACTCGGAGGGATCCCAGGCGACGACGGAGACCGACGGGATAGTGATTGAAGTGCTCCGTGGGGATTTCACCGTGCTTGCCACCTATACGTGCAACCCGGGAGTTTTTGGCACCGCCGGATTCGCCCCCTACACGTTCCAGTATCAAGGCGACGGCACCGGCGATGTGCTCGTCCGGGTTAGCCCGCTCGCGCCCTCCGGGCATTTCGGCGGATCGATCGACAATCTGAGAGTAGCGACCGATTATGTGCCATCGACGCCCCCTCAGATCACTGTCGAGCCGACAGGTGGCACCGCGGTGGAAGGCAGCGACTTCACGTTTAGCGTCGTAGGCACCGGGCTGCCAACGTATCAGTGGACCAAGGACGGAAGTCCTATTCCCGCCGCCACCAGCGCCACCTATTCCATCCTCGATGTCCGGCCCAACCACGCCGGGACCTATGCCGTCGTCCTGGCCAATGCAGCCGGTTCGGTGACGAGCGCGCCAGCCATCCTCAGCGTCACGCCGGGGCCGACCTTCGCGACCTACGCGGAAGCCGTGCTCACAGACAACCCGATTCATTACTATCCGCTCGACGAAACCGACGGCACCACCGCGGCTGACCTGGGATCGCTCGCGCTCGCGGGTGGCACTTACACGGGTGGATTCACGCTCGGCCAGGCTTCCGCCAGTCCACGCCTGGGCAATTGCGTTCGGCTTGACGGACAGCCTGGCAGTCTCGTGGATCTCGGGTCTTTCCACCCGGGTGATTCCATCACCGTCGAGGCCTGGGCAAATCTCGATCCCGCGACCTCTCCCGATCAGCCGTTCCACATTGTCGTTTCGCGCTGGGACGGCAGCCATGAAATCGACCTCGCTCCGGGCGACATTCCGAATTTCAACGTGCGCCGGGACGGCAATGGTTTCGGGCAGGCCGTGGGCTCCGGTCCGGTCCGACGAGGCCTATGGTACCACTTGGTGCTGGTATTCAGTGGCGGCAAGCTGACTGGCTATGTCAATGGCGTGAAAGGCTCTGAAACCGACGTCGGCGGCGTCCTGCAGAACGCCGGGCCGACGCCGGATCGTGTCATGATTGGCGCGACCCGCAGCGGCACGGTGTCGTCGTTCAACTGGAATGGTCGCATCGACGAAGTGGCCTTCTACGACACCGCCTTGAGTTTGACGCAAATCCGCGCGCATTACCGCGCGGCGCAATCCACTTCTCAATCGCTGAGCATTCAACGCAACACCGCAGGCGCCGTTATTGTCTCGTGGCCAAGTTTCTCGCCAGGCTACGTGCTCCAGTCGTCAACGACCGTCACCGGTCCCTACGAGAACTACACCGGCAGCATCGCCGTCCAAGGCAACAACCTCACCGCCGAGGTGTCGCAGGATTCGGCTCACAAGTTCTTCCGGCTGTTCAAGCCGTGATCTGAGAAACCCATGAATCGCCAGGAGGGCCGGTGATGAGCCGGCCCTCCTCCTTCCTCCGGCTGCCGGACGGCGGCGAACAACTCGGTTTAAGTTCAATATCCCAATTCGAAAGACGTACCCATGGACTACCAGTTGATCTCCGTCGCCGCCAAACCCCAAGCCGGATCTTGGCATCACCGCGCCACCCGCTGCCTTGGGCGCTTCGGCATCTGCGCTTCACTCGCAATCGGTGTTCTCGGCTGGGCGCTTCCCGCCGCCGCCCAGTTCGCCATCACCGAGTTCATGGCCGCGAACGACGTCACGCTCAACGACGAGAACGGCGACAACTCCGACTGGATCGAGATTCAGAACCAGGGCTTATCCAGCACAAACCTGGCGGGTTGGTTCCTCACGGACGCTACCAATAACCTCGCCAAATGGCCGTTTCCCGCGACGAACCTTCCGCCCAGCGGCTACCTCGTTGTCTTTGCTTCGGAGAAGGACCGGCGCACGCCCGGCGCGCCGCTGCACACGAATTTCAAACTCAGCGCCGGCGGCGAGTATCTGGCGCTCGTTGCACCGGATGGCACGAACATCGTCTCACAGTTCGCACCCGTCTTCCCGCCGCAAGTGGCGGACGTTTCCTTTGGCCTCGTCCGGAGCGCTGCCACGGTCACCCTGCTCAACCCCGGCGCGCCCGTGCGCGCCTTCGTTCCGCGAAACGACAATCTGGGTTTGACCTGGACCGACGTGGAGTTCAACGACGTAGCTTGGACCAACGGCACGACGGGCCTCGGCTACGATCGACAACCGCTGGGCGTGGATTTCCTTCCGCTCATCGGCTTGAATGTCGAAGCGATGCTGTATCCGAACTACGGCTCCCTCTACGCGCGCGTGCCCTTCGCCGTGGCTAATCCCGGCGACCTCAGCGGACTCACGCTGCGCATGAAATTTGAGGACGGCTTCATCGCGTATCTGAACGGCCAGGAGATCGCCCGCAGCAACGCGCCCGCCAACGCCACCTTCAACTCCGTCGCGCTCGCTCCGCGCACCGACACTGCGGCCACGAACTTCCTCGACTTCGATGTCTCCGCATCCCGCGGCTTTCTGGTGGCCGGCACGAACGTCCTCGCCTTCCACGCGTTGAACGTTCCCACCAACAGCCCCGACCTGCTCCTGCTGCCGCAACTCGACGGCATCACCCCCAGCGGCCCGCCGCTCGGCCGCTACTTTCCGATGCCCACTCCCGGCCGGGCCAACAACTTCGGCGTCGCCGCAATCGGACCCATCATCAGCAATGAACAGCATACGCCGGCCGAACCCAGCGATGGCGATAACCTCATCGTCACGGCCAGGATCCGTCCGGCGTTCGCGCCCGTCGCCAGCGCCACGCTGCGCTACCGCGTCATGTTTGGTAGTGAGCTGAGCGTGCCGTTTCTCGATGACGGTACCCACGGGGATGGCGCGGCGGCGGATGGCGTCTACGGCGCGTTCATTCCGGCCAGCGCCAGCACGCCGGGGCAGATGGTGCGTTGGTATATCACGGCCACCGACGCCACGGGCACGAACATTTCGCGTTTTCCGGCCTACACCGCCACCAACGATTCGCCGGCCTACCGAGGCACCGTTGTTGCCAACCCCGCGCTCACCAACGCGCTGCCGGTCTTTCACTGGTTTGTGCAGAACGTGGCCGCCACTGATACGACGGGGGGCACGCGCGCCTCGGTCTATTGGAACGGGGAATTCTACGACAACGTCTTCAACCGCGTCCGCGGGGCGACCGCACCCAACTTCACGAAGAAGCCCTACAAGTTCGATTTCAATCCGGGCGATCACTTCCGTTTTCAGCCGGGGCAACCGCGGGCGGACGAGCTGAACTTGAACGCCACCCACCACGACAAGGCGTATGTGCGCGCCCCGCTCTCCTTTGAGACGTATCGTCAGGCCGGCTCGCCCGCCGGCGATGCCTTCAACGTGCGCGTGCAGCAGAACAACACCTTTTTCAGCGTGGCGGTGTTCGTGGAGCAGATCGACTCGACTTACCTGGAACGTCGCGGCTTCGATCCCAACGGCGCGATGTACAAGATGAACAACGGGCTCATGTCCTCCACCAGCGGCGTCGAGAAGCGGACGCGGCGGACGGAAGGAAACGCCGATTTGCAGGAACTCGTCACCGGACTCAGCGCCGGGAATCCCAATCGCGGCACGTTTGTGCAGGACAACTTCGACATGCCCGCCCTGATCAACCACCTCGCGGCCGGCGTGCTCTTCCAGGACATGGACCGCACCTTCAAGAATTACTTTCTCCACCGCGACACCGAAGGCACAAAGCTGTGGCGGATCTTTCCCTGGGACAAGGATCTGACGTTCGGGCTGTTTGGGCTGCAAAGCGACTGCCTTTCGGGCAGCGATGACAGTCTGCCCTACGACGGCTGCCGCGGCGGGCGGATCAGCCATCCGCTGTTCGGCTCCCAGGGACGGACCTATCCGAGCGGCGTGAACAATGTCTTCGATACTGTTTACAACACGCCAGCCACGCGGGAGATGTTCCTGCGCCGGCTCCGGACGCTGATGGACGAGTTCCTCCAGCCGCCCGGCACATCTCCGGACCAGCGCTTCTACGAGCGGCGCATGGACGAGCTGAAGGCGTTGCTGCAAGCGGATGCCGCCCTCGACTTCGGCCGATGGCGCGGGGCTTTCGGCCTGCAGCATGATCTCACCACCGCGATGAACCGGTTGAAAGTCGAATACCTCGACGATCGCCGCAGGCACCTTTACCAGACGCACAGTGTGAACAATGTCGGCAACTATCCCGATGTGGCCGGCATTCCCAGCGCGCAACTCGGCAGCCCGGCCCTGACCTTCGGCGCCATCGAGTTCAATCCCGCCTCCTCCAACCAGGCGCAGGAATACATTGAGCTGCGCAACCCCAATCCCGTCGCTGTGGACATCTCCGGCTGGCATTTGAACGGCGGCGTGGACTTCGCCTTCGCGCCCGGCACCGTCGTTCCCTCCAATGGCCGCGTCTATGTCTCGCCCGGCATCACCGGCTTCCGCACGCGGACGACCAGCCCCCGCGCCGGCCAGGGCCTGCTCGTGGTCGGCCCCTACTCCGGCCAACTGTCCGCGCGCGGCGAATCGCTGACCCTCCGTGCTTCCAACGGTTCCATCCTCGCCACGAACAGCTACGCCGGAAGCCCGAGCGCCGCCCAGCAATTCCTTCGCATCACCGAGCTCATGTACAACCCGTCGCCGCTGGCCGGGAACACCAATGTCGCCGACGCGTTCGAGTTCATCGAGCTGAAGAACATCTCCACCAACGTCACTCTCGACCTGCGCGGCGTGCGCTTTGCGAATGGAGTCGAGTTCAGCTTTGCCGGCAGCGCTGTCACGAGTCTCGCGGCCGGCGCAAGGGTGCTCGTGGTGAGGAGTCTCTCTGCGTTCACCGCGCGTTATGGCGCCGGTCTGCCGGTGGCCGGCCAGTATCTCGGCGCGCTCGAAAATGAAGGCGAGCGCATCCAACTGCTCGACGCGTCGGGCGAGGAGGTGCTGGACTTTGGCTACGACGACGATTGGTATCCGGTGACCGACGGCCTCGGGTTCTCGCTCGTGGTGGTGAACGAACTGGCCGAACCGGATGCGTGGAGTTCGGCGGCGAACTGGCGTCCCAGCGGCGCGCTCGACGGTTCACCGTCGATCTCCGACCCAACCCCGCCCACGCTCGCACCCGTGGTCATCAGCGAAGTCTTGTCGCGCACCGACCTGCCGCCCTCAACCGACTCCATCGAGCTGTTCAACCCGACGACGAACTCGGTGGACATCGGCGGCTGGTTCCTGACGGATGATTTCAATACGCCAAAGAAGTTTCGCATCGCGACCGGCACAATGATCGCCGCGGGCGGCTTCAGGGTTTTCAGTGAAGAGGAGTTCAATCCCGGCGGCCTCGGCTTCGCCTTCAGCTCATTGGGCGATGAGGCGTGGCTTTTCAGCGGCGATGCCCAGACCAATCTCACCGGCTACGTCCATGGCTTCCGCTTTGGCGCGGCGGAGAACGGTGTGAGCTTCGGCCGCCATCTCACGAGCGTGGAGGAAGAGCACTTCATCGCGCAGTCAGCGCAGACGCTGCTGGACACGAACTCCAGCCCGCGCGTCGGCCCGGTCGTGATTTCCGAGATTCACTATCATCCATCCGATTCGGTCGCCGCCGGTGTGACGAAGCCCTCGGCCCTTGATGTGTTGCTCGGACGTCAGAGCGAGGCCATCGCCGAAACGGCGGATGAACTCGAGTTCGTCGAACTCCAGAACATCACGGCCAGCGCTGTCCCGCTGTTCGACCCGCTCAACCCAACCAACACCTGGCGTCTGCGCGGTGATGCTGACTTCGATTTCCCGACGAACGTCACCCTCGCTCCCGGCGCGACGCTGCTGCTCGTGAACTTCGATCCAGCCAGCAACACCAACGCGCTCGCCGCCTTCCGCACGACTTACGATCTCGATGCCAGCGTCCCGCTCTTCGGCCCCTACTCCGGCAGCCTCGACAACTCCAGCGCCCGGGTCGAACTCCAGAAGCCCGACGCGCCCAACGCCGGCACCGTCCCGCGCATCGTTGTGGACACCGTCCATTATCGCGACGCGGCTCCCTGGCCGATCGACGCCGACGGCGCGGGCTCCTCGCTGCAACGGCTCGTTGCGAGCGCGTACGGCAATGATCCAGCGAACTGGTTCGCCGCCGGACTCACCCCCGGGTCGAGCAGTGTGCTCAACCTCACGCCGACCATCGTCATTCTCTCGCCCACCAACGGGGCGACGTTCCGCCAGCCGGTGAATATCGCCATCACCACCGACGCACGCGACAGCGATGGCACGGTCAGCAAGGTCGAGTTTTTCGCCGGCAACACGAAGCTCGGCGAAGACGAGGGCGCGCCATTCAGTTTCACCTGGATCAACGCGCCTTTCGGTTCCCATCAACTCACCGCGCGCGCCACTGACAATCGGCTCGGCGTGACAATCTCCGCGCCCGTCTCCATCACCGTTCTGGCCCAACCGCCGACGGTGAGCATCACCAGCCCGACCAACGGTGCGCGGCTGCTGGCGGGTTCTGGTAACACCCTCGTCGTGGCTGCAAGCGATGTGGACGGCTTCATCACCCAAGTCGAGTTCTACGCTGGCGCCGCAAAGCTGGGCACGGCGACCGTTGCGCCCTATGTGTTGACGTGGAGCAATGCGGTCCCCGGCAACTACACACTCACCGCGGTCGCCGCCGACAACAGTGGCACTACCGTGATCTCCGCTCCGGTGAACGTCTCGGTGGTCGCCGGTTCGGTGAGCAACATCACGTTCGTCACCACCGGTGCGGTCTGGAAATACTTCGACTTGGGCACCGATCTCGGCGCCGCCTGGCGGGCGTCGGATTTCAACGACACGACTTGGGCTAGCGGCCCCGCGCCGCTCGGCTACGGCGACGGCGATGAGGCCACGACCAACAGCTTCGGCCTGGATCCCAATAACAAGTTCATCACCACCTATTATCGCCGCGCGTTCGATGTCACCGGGGCAACCGCCTTCAGCGCCCTTAATCTGCGCGTGCTGCGCGACGATGGCGTGGTGGTTTACCTGAACGGCACCGAACTGTTCCGCGACGGGATGCCCGAGGGCCCCATCGCGTTCAACACCCTTGCGAACATCACGGTGGGCGGTGGCGATGAATCCACGAATTTCTTCGGCGGCCCAGTCAACGCGACGTTGCTGGTGGAAAGGGTGAACGTCCTGGCCGTGGAGATTCATCAAGTTCTCCCCACGAGTTCCGACATCAGCTTCGATCTGGAACTGGGTGGCACGCAGATATTCTTCGCACCCGTCCTCACGATCGATG
>CAMCCU010000223.1 GCA_945872975.1 Pedosphaera parvula Ellin514 | reverse complement strand
CGCGCTGAAGCCGCCGGAGTTGCCGGAACAACGTCACTAGCACTCGATGTCGTCAAGCCCGCGATGAACGGCGTGGCCTGGCTGAACAGCGAGACGAATTCCAGCCGCACGATTTCCTGTTCGGGAAGGGGATTACGAAGGACCGAGTGATACAGGCGCAACCCGCTGCGGCCGCGTTCGGAATCATCCATTGATGAACTCAAAACGATTCGCGACTCCGGACCGACGACGCTCTCCAGAGTCGGGTGTTTCTTCCCCGACCAGCCCCTCGCCTGGACGCCATGCGCCAGCCGGATCGTTCTCTCCTCACCGTTCGCGTAATGCAGCACCAGGGTCGCGAACGGCACGCCGTCCTTGTCCTCGCCATCCACGCCGTGCAGCAGATGCAACTGCGCCGCACGACGACGCACCGGGATGTCCGCAATCCGCGTCGGATGCAACTCACCGTGCCGAACGTCCTCCATCCCCGTCACCGGCAACAGACCATCGATCTTGAACGGGATACCGCCGAACTCCTTCACTCCACGAGGCAGCACCGCGGCACCCGTCACGGCGTTCGTACGAATGGATGCGCTCACGAATACCGGAGCGAGATCCACGGTTTGGTAAGCGCCGTCCGCAGCGAAGACACGGTCGCCCACGCCGCCGCCCAGCCAGATCATGACCGCCAGCGCGCACAAGCCCTTCGCCAGCCAGCGAGATCCCCTGCCCTTCGTCCCCAATGCAATCATCTGTTCCATCACCATGTTCCTTGTTGGCAAATGCCTGCTCCACGATGAGACAGGCGGGTTCGATGCGAAACTACGATTCGAGAATCCCTTTTCCAACAACAAACATGGGCGAAGGTTTCGCGCGCGCGCATCTGGACACCGCCGCCGGAGCGCGGCCCGCCGGTCGCTTCAGCGTCCGGGCTGCATTGACGAAACGATTGGCCTGCGACCTTTGGAACGATGAAGCGGCGCCCAGATGGACAAGAAGTTCACTCTGTTTCTTAGCGGAACAGCTGCGATGCCCGTCACTCCTGATCTCACCTGCCGCATGCTTCGCCATCACGCCGGCTCGAACTTGTCCTGCACGATGTTGAACCGGAGCTTCGTCAACCCGCGCTCCCTGGCCACGTCACCGAGGAACGCCGCGATGAGTCGCTGCTGGTTGCGTTTCTCCTGCTCGATGAACCAGCCAAAGATCGGCATCGTCAGCAGCAGCATCCAGAACCACGGAAGGTCATGGCGCACCACGCCGATGAGCAGCAGCTCGAATCCCATCGCCGACCAGAACGCGAGCTTCGCCAGCAACGACCAGTGTGCACGCAGCCGGCAGCGGAACAATCGTTTGCCGCCGCCATAATCCTCCGTCGCCGTGGTGAGTTGCAGCCGGCTCCAGCGGTTCCCGAACAGCTCGATGTCGTACTCGCTCCAGCCCGTGTCGGTCTTGCTCGCCCAGCCTTGCTGGTCGAGCCGCATCACGATCCCGTTCACCCAGTCAATGCGATCGATCGATCCGTCGCCCCAGAAAAAGAGATGATCGAGCGACTCACCGGAATCACGTTGCCTGAGCAGGTCGAGGCGTTCCTTCGCTTCGGGCGGCGTCTGTTGCAGCCCGAGCCGACCCTGATAACGCGCCCAACCGCGGGCGATCGGTTGCAGGAAGAAGAGGAGCGCCACGAGCGGGCGCGACCAGATCCGTTTCTTGCTTTTCGGCAAATCCGCCTGCCACGCCGCCGCCACGCAGATGACCAGCGAGATCAGCGGACTGGTGAGCGCGACCGGCAGGAGGAACGGGAACGGCACGGAGAGAACGAGAAGCGGCAGCGTGATCAACACGTGATACTCCATCGACGTGCAAAGCATCAGAGTCCACGCCGGCGGAGCCGAGTAAAGCGTCTGGAAAAATCCGGTGGCGAAGACGCCGTGATAAATGACGGACCGGCCGATGACCAGACCGAACTTGGATGCCGTGTAAATCTGCCCACGCCAGATGCTGCTGCCGATCGAGTTGAAGTATTCCGGATGCTTCCGCACGAGCATCGCCTCCGCCTCGCCGTAACCCCGCTGCTGCTTGAGATACGCCTGCACGTTCGAGCGCCGGAAATGCCAGACGAAGCCCGCCGGATTAAACCCGATTCGATAGCCGCGCTGCTGCAAGCGCCAGCACACGTCCACGTCGTCGCCCGCCTTCATGAAGATGGGATCGAAGCCGCCGATCTCATCGAGCGCCCACTTGTAGAAGACCATGTTGCAGCCGGGAATGTGCTCGGCCAGGCGGTCGTTCAACATCACATGCGCCGGACCGCCGGGCGACACCAGCACCGCCGCGGCCGCCGGTGAATCTTCCGGCGGCAGGAAGTTATGCCCGCCCATGCCCGTGAAGCGGCTCGTCAGCAAATCGCCAACGATGTAGTAGAGCCAGTCCTCGTCCGCACGACAGTCGGAATCCGTGAAGGCCACGATCTCGCCAGCCGAGGCGTTGATGCCGGTGTTGCGCGCCACGGAGAGCCCGTGATTCGTCTGGCGGATGTAACGGATCGTCGGGTAGAGCGACGCAATCTCCGGCGAGGAATCCGTGGAACCGTCATCGACGAGGATGACTTCGTAATTCGGATAGTTCAGGCGGACGAGCGAATCCAGGCAGACCTTCAGCGTGCGTCCGCCGTTGTAGGACGCGACGACGACCGACACTTTCGGATAATGCGTGAGCGGAAAATAGGGCGCGACTGCGAAGGCTT
Organism: Pedosphaera parvula Ellin514; assembly: GCA_945872975.1. Taxonomy (GTDB): domain Bacteria; phylum Verrucomicrobiota; class Verrucomicrobiia; order Limisphaerales; family JADJPG01; genus JADJPG01. Next base: position 5,795 of record CAMCCU010000223.1, on the reverse strand, counting down.
TCTGGACGGCGGTGAACGACTTCTTCTTCTGCCGTTCACACGTCGTCAGGCCCATGAACCAGTCATCCACGCAATGGCTTCCCACCCACCAGTCATCCGTGTAGGCGAATACCACGAGGCCGGCCAGCCCGGCGCGAAACGCCGCCTCGATCTGCCACGTCAACATCTCGCACTTCTCGGCCTCGCCCTCGCGTTTCGAATCCACGCCGAACTCGCCGAGGATGATCGGCTTGGTGTCTGCCTGCATTTGCAGACGCGCGAGGTAGTTCTCGAACGGCCGACGGTAATGCAGATAGACGTTGAAGCAGAAGAAATCGACGTTCTGCGGGCGCAGGAATTCCGTGGGCGGATAATTCGCAAAGGTGCAGAGGCAGTCGGGATCGATGTCCTTCGCCAGGTCGATCAGCTCATCGATAAAGTCCGCAACCTCGGTCGCCCCGCTCCAGCGGACGATGTCCGGCGGAATCTCGTTCACCACGCTGTAGGCGAAGACAGCGGAATGCCCTACGCACGCCTTCACCACCCCGCGCACCGCCTCCCGCGCCTGCTCCTTCGTGCGCTCCGAATCGAGGAAGCAATGGTTCTTCGGCCACGGAATGTCGATGAGCAGCTTCAGCCCGTGCTTCGCCGCGAGATCGAGAATCCAGCGCGGCGGCGGCATGTAGGTGCGAATCAGATTCGCGCCCAGTTCCGCAATCTGCGCGAAATCCCGCGCCGTCTCCTCCGGCGTGGGAAAGGCATCACCGCCATCGCGGGGTGCGAAAGGACCGTAGGCCACGCCCTTGAGGTAAAACTTCTTGTCGCCCAGCCGGAAGAATTTGCCATCCACGCGGACGCGCGGATGGGTTGAGGAAGCATCGGACATGGAGATAAGACTACCCGCGGTCGCAAACCAGATTCTTCATAAGAGCGATGGAATAACAAAAGCCCGGTCCAGGCGCAATAGCGGCGGAACCGGGCTTGGAAATGTTCAGGAGACTTACTTCAACTGAATCACGACTTTGTTCCGTTGAAGAGTGGTCCCTTCCGCGTAATAGAAGTCCTGCAACGATTTGTTGTAAGCGGTCAACGCAATGATCTCAGCGGCCCGGGCCTGGGTGAGGTTGTCCTGAAGCTCCAGCACCTGGAAGTTCGTGCTCTTGCCGTTCTCCAGTTTCTTCTGCTCCGCATCCAGCGCCGCCTCGGCGAACACGCGTGCTTCACGGGTAGATTCAATCGCGGCGAAAGCACTGCGGACCTTCTTCGCCTCGGTATCGATGGAGCGGATGATATCCTCCTCCGCCTCCTTCAACCTCACGAGCGCCTCCTCCACGCTGATCTTCTGAATCCTGTGCGCCGCGCGCTCCGACTTGCGGCTCAATGGCACGGTTAACACCAGCCCGCCGCCATAGCGCGGGAAACGATTATCGCCAATGGTATCGAGCGAATCGTAAGCGTTGCCACCCAGTCCCGCGCGACCGTAGCTTCCCTGGATATCCAACGCCGGATAGAGCTGATTCTTGGTATATTTCAACTGAATCTTCTCCTGCTCGATCGAGTGCTTTTTTTGAATGAAATCCGGTCGCTGCTCCAGCCCAGTCCGCCAGCTCTCAATGACATTGATGGGTTGCGACATGGCGAGAAGTTTCTCGGACGGCTCCAGCACCGTCGTGTGAATGGAGGCGAAATTATCCGAAATTAATCCTTTCAACCTATTTTCCGCCTGCTCGGCATTAGAATGAGCCCGAATCAAATTCGCCCGAGCTGTGGCCTGCTCAGATTGCGCCTGCTTTTCATCTAAGGATGCCATCGTTCCGGCCGCCACCTTTTTCTGAGTCTCGGATAGAAACTGATCCTTCAATTGCAGCGCCATCTTGCGGACTTCCACCTGGTCGCGGGCCTCGATCAAATCGTAGTAGGCGAGAGCAGTCTGATTCACGATGCCCATGATCAGATATTGGAGAGCGAGATCGGCCTTCTTGATTTCGATCTTGGCGGATTTGGTATTGAGACGAGTGCTGTCGATCCAGAAATCTTTGAGCAAAGGTTGGGTTACGGAGACGCCGACGCTGCTCCTGTACTCGGCAGTTATGTTCCTAGATGTATCAAAGATCCCAGAGCCCAAAACAGATTCTGCTGGTACTTTTTGATTTGAACGATCCATGCCCCAATCCAAGCCGTAACGAGTCCCCGTTGGAAGCACTCCAGTCAATCCAGCGGAGAAATCTCTATTCCACGATTCAGCGCCCTCCACGGCTTGATTGATGTCCGAATTGAACCCTCCCGCGCGCCGAGTAAAATTCTGCCCGGCGCTGCCCTGAAACACCGGATCATACGCGCCATAATTCCCCTCCAGATTCAACCGCGCGGTCTGGGGCGTGAAGTTGCCCAAACGAATCGCGTAATTCTGCTCCAGCGCGCGGCGCAGCGCGTCATCCAGGCTGAGGGAGATGGTCTTGGGAGCGGCGTTGTTCTGACCCACCACCGTCAACGCACCACAGGACAGACAGGCAATCCATGAAAGGAATTTCAAGCGCATGATGGGGCGGACATTGCCGAATTCCTCCTGAGTCGTCAAATGTTCGTCACACAATTCATCCAGCGCGTCATCAGTCTTCATAGTTGGTCACCTAACAGACGGAACATCATTGCGTTTGTGAGAAAGAATTTGCGGAATCGTCACTCGTAGCGCAGCGATTCCACCGGGTCGAGGTTCGCCGCCTTGTACGCCGGATACGTGCCGAAGATGATCCCCACCACCGAACAAATCAGCAGGCCGAGCACCGCCCAATCCACCGGCAGCACCGGCGGCATCTTCAGGAAGAACGCCATCGCGTTCCCACCCAGAACTCCAAGGCCCACGCCCATGATGCCGCCCACTTCGCAGAGCACCACCGCCTCCATGATGAATTGCGTCATGATGTTCCGCTTCTTCGCGCCGACCGCGCGGCGGATGCCAATCTCCCGCGTCCGCTCCGTCACCGAGACGAGCATGATGTTCATGATGCCGATGCCCGCCGCAATCAGGGCGATGGAACTCACCGCCGCGACGCCGTAACGCACGGTCTGCGTGAACGTGTTGAACTGGCTGATGAGCGAATCGTTGGAAAAGATCTCGAAGTCATCCTCCTTGCCAGGCTCCACCTTGCGAATCGTTCGCAGAATCCCGCGCACCTGCTCCACCGTATCTTCGTAGCTGGATTGGTCCCGCGCCTGCACGAGCAACGACAGGCTGCGCCACGTCCGCCCATAGCGATTCAAGCCGGAGGTCAGCGGGATGACGGCGAAATTATCCTGGTCACCGCCCAGCGCCGAACCGCGCTTCTCCAGCACGCCGACCACCGAATAGTTGATGCCATCAAACTTCACGCGCTCGCCCATCGCTGAGCCGAACGGGAAGAGCGACTTCGCCAGCCCGGCGCCCAGCACGCAGATGTCATGCGCGCTTTCGACATCGGATTCCAGCAGCGCGCGGCCCTCGGCGACGCTCCAGTTCTTCGCGGGAAAGCAGCCGGGCGTGGAGCCGAACAACTGCGCCTCAGGAATCGATTTCTCGTAGCGGGACGAAACCTCGCCCGCCCAAAACGCCTGCTCGATGCCGATGTTCCGCGCGAGCGTGGCGCGGTCCCGCACCAGCACGCCCTGCGCGTAGGTGATGTTCTTCCGTCGCCAGAACTTCTCGAACCCTTCACGCCCGCCGAAGTAAACGCCGGGCCACTTCTGCACGGCGAAAGTGTTGCTCCCCAGCCCGCTCAATTCCGATTCGATGTTCCGCTGCAAGACGCGCATCGCCGTCATCACGACGATGATGGAGAACACGCCGACGAGCACGCCCAGCAAGGTGAGCGCGGAACGCAGCTTGTGCGACGTCAGCGCGTTCATCGCCATCAGGAAGCTTTCTTTGATCTCAGCGCGCAACATGGTTACTCGTTCCTCAACGCGTCCACCGGGTTCATCCGCGCCGCGCGCCACGCCGGGAGAAATCCGGATACCACTCCCGTGATCAACGCGACCGACATCGCCGCGCCCGCCGCCGTCAGCGACATCTGCGCCGGCAGGAAATGGTTCATCAGAAAGGTCAGCGGATAGGCAATCGCGAGTCCGACCAGACCACCGATCAGGCAAATCGCCGCCGACTCGATCAAGAACTGGAGCAGGATGGTGCGTCGCCGCGCGCCGATCGCCTTGCGGATACCGATCTCACGCGTGCGCTCCGCCACGCTCACGAACATGATGTTCATGATCCCGATGCCGCCCACGAACAACGACAGCCCGGTGATGAACAAGCCCACCGCGGCGATCGTTCCCGCCACCCGGTTGAACGTGCTGACGAAGTTCTCCTGCTGATTGATCGAAAAGTCATCACCTTCCCCCGGCTGCACCCGGCGAATCTTCCGCAGCGCACCGCGCACCTCCTCCTCGCAGTCCTTGAGCTTCTCCACGCTGATCGCCTTCACCTGGATCGTCGTGAACGGCAGGCGCGTGAAGCACGCGAGCATCTGTTGCACGGGGATGAACACCTGATTATCGAGGCTGAACTTGCCGAGAAAGTTTCCCTGCGGCGCCACCACGCCCACCACTTCAAACGGATACTCGCCAAGGCGGATGGTCTTGCCCAAGGGCGATTCGGTGAGAAACAAATTCGACGCCACGCCGGACCCGATCACGCAGACCGGCCGGCCTCCGGAAACTTCCGTGTCCAACAGGAACCGGCCCTGCGCCAGATTCACGCCGCTGGTCAACTGGAACTTCTCCGTCGTCCCGATCGCCGAGACGCGACGCGAGCTCCGGTTCTTGTAACGCACCGGCGTGTTCCATTCCGTGTAGGGCGCGACCGCCCGCGCCAGCGTCAACTGCTCTTCCAGCGCTTTTATTTGTGCGAGCGTTATCTCTGGACGGCTCTGCGACTTGAGCCATTCCTTGTGCGAATTGATGAACCAGGAAAACCGGCTCACATGCAGCACATCCGTGCCGAGGCTGGAGATGCTGCGGAGGAAGGCGTTGTTCAATCCCGTGATCGCCGTCCCCATCAACGTCACCGTCACGATCCCGATGACAATACCGAGCGTCGCAAGCACGGACCGCATCTTGTTTCCGCGAATCGCCCCGCCGGCGATGCGCACACCCTCCACAAACTCAGCGCCGAGCTTCATGGCTTCGCGGCGTCCGCGACCACAGGCCGCTGGCTGACCGGACGAACCCGGCTCTCGACCCGCTCGTCGCTGGCGATCAAACCATCCCGGATGCGGATGATGCGCCGCGCATGTCGCGCCACGTCTTCCTCGTGCGTCACGACGATGATCGTGTTTCCCTTTTCCGAAAGCGCCTCCAGAACCTCCATGATCTCCGCGCCGGTTTTGGAATCCAGATTCCCCGTCGGCTCGTCCGCGAGAATGATCGAAGGATTCGTCACCAGCGCCCGCGCGATCGCCACGCGTTGCCGCTGGCCGCCGGACATTTCGATGGGCTTGTGGTGAACTCGATCCGCCAAACCAACCTGAGCCAGCGCATCCAGCGCGATCTGCTTCCGCTCCCCTGCCCCGACGCCCGCGTAGATGAGCGGCAGCTCGACGTTGTGCAACGCGTGCGAACGCGGGAGCAGGTTGAAGGTCTGGAAGACGAAACCGATCTCGCGATTGCGCACATCCGCCAGCGCGTTGTCATCCATCTGGCTCACATCGGTCCCGTTCAAATCATACTGGCCGGAGCTCGGCGTATCGAGGCAGCCGATGAGATTCATCAACGTCGATTTGCCCGAGCCGGACGGCCCCATGATCGCCACGTACTCGCCGCGTTCGATGTTAAGCGACACTTCA
>CAMCCU010000222.1 GCA_945872975.1 Pedosphaera parvula Ellin514 | reverse complement strand
TTGTCACATACCCGAGGGGTTCCATCGGGACTGCGCATCTCCTTGAGGATGGGCGCCGTCAGCGGATCCTTGCCGATATAGTCAAAAGTGCGTACCTCCGCATGCCCCTCCATGTTCGACTGCCCGGCGAGGATGAAGACTTTGAGCGGCTTCGCTTCCACGCCGGTGGCGGCAAAGAGTGTCGTGATGAGTAATGTGGCGATGTATTTCATTTTGATGTGCCTGAAGGTGTTCTGTTTCATCGTTGTTCCTTGTTTGTGTTTGTTTTGCTCGGTGGTTCTCATTTTCACTTGGGACTCTTGTCCTCTTTGAGTCGGACAAGTTCCGGGGTGTCGGTCGAGGCTTCAATCGCAGAGATTGTTTCGCGGACGCTCTTGGCCTTCATGCGCATCAGATGCGGTGGGAAGTCTTTCTCATCCTTCTCGAAGTAGTTCGCGATCCTGGTCAGTTCGCCGCTGGCTAACAGCGCGAGCGCATTGAGCGATCGGGGGATGGGGTCCAGGCGCTTGGCATAGGAGGGATCTGCCATCCGCTTGGCGAGATCCTTGCAGCTAGCTCGAGAATGCGTTTGGACTTGGGGCAATCGTAGGGAGCGGTGGCGCTGTAGGTTCCGAGCACCGGAAGCTTCACTACGACTTCCGCCGTGCGGCCTGCGCGCCACCGGGTCAGGCTGAACTTGCCCTGGCCTGCTTCCGATTCGGCAAGGGTCAGGGCCTGGCCCATTTCGGTGCGCGGGTCATAGGAAAAGGGCTTGCCGCCGACACCGAGAAGCACATCGCCGACCGCGACAATGCCGTCAGCGGGAGAACCCTTCTCCACCTTGGTGATCGCGATCTGGCGGGCATCGGAGGTGACCATCTTGTCACAATAAATCCAGCCGCGCAGGCCCGTGGCGCCGAGATTCCAGTCATGCTTCGCACCTTCAGGGATCTTTTCGCCTTTGGTAAAATCGGGGATCATCATCAGCTGGCCCTTGCCAGCGGCCAATGCGGGAAGCGGCGCGGCGAGGAGGGCGACGAGGGCGAGCGCCGTGATTGCGATGGATGATAGAGCAAACGCTCTGCGGGTTTTGTGGCTCTGTTTCATTTTCCGTCGAAATCCTTTCAGTGCTCGGATGTTCATTCGATGATTCTTGAAAAGTGTCGGCCGCAGGCTATGGACAAGGATGATCCCGCACCAGATGGATCAGGCGAGAACCCCCTTCACCACATGGCCTGCCACATCCGTGAGGCGATAATCGCGGCCGTTGTGACGGTAGGTAAGCTGTTCGTGGTCGAAGCCCAGCAGATGCAGGATGGTGGCGTGGAAGTCATGCACATGCACTTCGTCTTTGGCCACGCGGATGCCGGCGTCGTCGGATTCGCCATACACCGTGCCGGCTTTCGCACCGCCACCGGCCATCCACGAGGAGAAGACCCAGTGATGGTGTTCGCGGCCCGCCTGACCGGGGGCTTCTTTGAAGGGCGTGCGCCCGAACTCGGTGGTCCACACCACCAGCGTGTCGTCGAGCATGCCGCGTTGCTTCAAGTCACGGAGGAGGCCGGCGATCGGCTGGTCAACGTTCTTGGCCAGGGGCGCGTGCGCGTTCATGTCGCCGTGAGAATCCCAGTTGTTGCTGGAACCTCCGTCGATCAACTCGATGAAGCGCACGCCGCGTTCGGCGAGCCTACGGGCGACGAGACATTGCCAGCCAAAGCCCTTGGTTGATCCCCGTTCAAGGCCGTAAAGACTCAGGGTGGCATCGCTCTCCTTCGAGAGATCGAACACCTCGGGCGCTGCCATCTGCATGCCGAAGGCTGTCTCAAAGGATTTGATCCGCGCTGAAAGAAGCGGGTCATCGGCGCGCGTCAGCAGGTGCTGGCGATTTCTGCGGGCCATCGCCTGTAGCTCAAGTTCCTGCAGGCGCGGGGTGGCGGCGCGGCGGCGAATGTTGGCGATGGGATCGGCTCCAGGCACGACCAACGTGCCCTGATGCGCGCCCGGCAGAAAGTCGCTGGCCCAGACTTGATTGCCCGCATAGGGCGTCTGCGGCGCGATGACGACGAACGAAGGCAGGTTCCGGTTCTCGCTGCCCAGACCGTAGCTGGCCCACGAACCGATGCTGGGCCGGGCGAAGTTGAACGAGCCGGTATGCATCCCGAGCGTCGATTCGTAGTGGTTTGTATGGTCCGAACGCATGGAGCGGATCACACAAAGGTCATCGACGCATCCGGCGGTGTGGGGAAAGAGGGCACTGACTTCCGTGCCGCACTGGCCGTGGGGGCTGAACTCCCACAGCGGGCGGGTCAGATACATTTTGTAATCCCCCTTCCGACCCTGCCACTCATCGATCGAAACCGACTGGCCCGCCCCGCTGAACAGCCGAGGTTTAGGGTCCCAGGAATCGACGTGCGACACTCCGCCGCCCATGAACAGGAAAATGACGCGCTTGGCCTTGGCGGGAAAATGGGACGGTCGCGGCGCGAGCGGATCGGCGGACGCCCCGCTTTCTTCGGCCAGCATTTGGGAGAGCAGTGCCGGCAGGATGGAGGTTCCGGCGATCACCGAACGCAACATGCCGCGACGGCTCAAGGCGAAGGGGTCAATGGGTTTCATGGGTCAGTCGCAGTGAAGAAATTCATTGCTGCCAAACAGCGTGCGGACATACGCCGCCAGGGCCATGAGGCCGGTGTCGGTCGTGCCGGCTGAGCTCAGTTCAGATCGGCAGGCGGCGAGAAACTCTGCGGCCTCGACTTGTTCGGCGTCGGTCGCCGATCGGCCGAAGGCAAGTTGGGACGCGAGTTCAATCTGCCCAGTCTCGGTCGGCCGCGCGGCCTGAAGTCGTTCTGCCATTTTGACCGACTTCGCGTGAACAAACGGGTCGTTCAGGAAGTAGAGCGCCTGCGTGGGAACCGTCGTGAGGCGACGTTCGGCCGTGGAGGAATTCGGGTCCGCACCGTCGAACAACGCTAGGAACGGATGCCGTTTGATCCGCTGGACCATCAGGTAAACGCTGCGTTTGTCGTGCTCATACACTGCGGTGAAGGGCGCGTGCTGGCTGTAGCCCCACTGGTAGGGCGCCGGAAACGGATGCTCCTTCCCCAGCGCGGCATCCAAGGCACCGCTGACGGCCAGAATCGAGTCGCGGATTTCCTCCGCGCTCAGCCGTCGGCGGGAGGAGGGGGAGAAGTGCTCAGCATTCAGTGAAGCAGTGCTGCTGCGCGCCTCCACTGGATGCTGATTACTGATTACTGGTTCACTGTTTACTGTTCCCTGTTGGTACGCCGCGCTCAACATGATCAAGCGATGCATGGCCTTGACGGACCATCCGCCCTGGATGAAACGCGAGGCCAAATGGTCGAGCAGTTCCGGATGGGTGGGCGGCTGGCTGCGGGCACCGAAGTCATTGGCCGTTCGGACCAGAGCACGGCCGAAGTGGTATTGCCAGATCCGGTTGACCATGACGCGAGCCGTGAGCGGGTTGTCCGGCCGCGTCAGCCACTGCGCCAGTTCCAGCCGTCCGCTGCCGCTGGCTCCTTCGGGCAGTTGAGAGTTTCCGAGGACGCGGATGAAACCGCGCGGCACCTCGGCGCCCTGGCGGTCGGGTTCGCCACGGAGTTGCAGTCGGGCATCGTGCGGCGTGCCCTCCGACACGGCATAAGCCAGAGCGACCGGACCGGCCGCGAGTTGTGCATCGAGTTTCCGGCGCTGCGCTTCGTTCTCGGCGGCGCGTTGTTCCAGTTGCTGGCGCAGCTCTTTGATCCTCGACTGCGTGCCAGACTGCGGGCTGGCGGCATACAGCGCTCCTGGCCCGTCGATGGAAGGGAGCGGTTGGTCGCTGACTATGAAATTGTCCACATCCAGGACGGGTTTCGCGGCCTTGATGTGGCCGCCGCTGTCGATGAAGAAGTAGTCGATGGTCCCTTCCCACCCGATGGCGAAGCTTCCGGTGAATTCCGTGCGCTTCGTCCGCGTGGCCACCGTCCCGGCGTAGGTCCGCTCTTTCAGATTCATGACGAACTGCACCTGATGCCATTCGCCGGGTTGGAGCGTGGCCACGCGGTCGCGGGCGTTTTCGCTCCGGCAATAAAACTCGGTGGCGCCGAGACCCAGTTCCACCGCCGCCGAGGCGCTGGAGCGGCCGATGTGAAATCGCCACGTGCCGGGCTTGGCCGAGTCACTGTTCGCTGCTCGGAAATCAAAACCGACGTGCAGCTTGTCGGTCGTTTGCGCCTTCCACGGTTTGGCGATGTTATTGCCGAACCCGTTGTAGACACCGTCGGCGGTCGCCGGCAGGTGAATCCCGCGTGTCCCCGCTGGATAAAGATTCGTGTATGGACTCTGGGCGTTTTCCACAATCTTCACGGCGCTGTTGGGGCCGGGATGAAACGGCGCGGAGGGCGCCTTTCCCTTGGCCTGCGCTTCCAGATCGCCATCGAAGCCCACCAGCGCCTGCAACTCCGCATTCAACTCGGCCGTGCTCGGCCTCGCGGCCGCGATGCCCGGGGGCTTGGTGGACGCCGGCGGGATCGCCTCGGTCTGCACGCCGATGTTGTCTACTTCCAAGCCAGGCAAGAGGGCCTCGGCCTTCCCCGGCGAATCGAGGGCGACGTGATTGATGCCGCCTTTCCACTCCGCGAGGAGGTGCAGAGTGCCCAGGTCGATCCTGTTTCCAGGCACGCCGACGGAGCCGGTATAGGTCCGCGCATCGAGATTGAGGATAAGTTGGAGGCAATGCCAGTCGCCGGGCTTGGGCAATCGAAAATTCAGATGAGTGTCGCCACCGGGCACTGTGATGCTGTCACGAGCGAGCCACACGTCGACCGCCGGAGTGCCACCATGAGCACCCATCCGGAGACGATGACGACCGGTGGCGGCGGCGACGTTGGTCGCCACGCGGAACTCCAGATTGACGTGAACCACTCCGTTCGTGGTGTTCGGACGGAAGGTCTGCCGAATGACGTAAGCTCCGGCGCCGGGCGCCACACTCGCGCCGACGGTGCCGAACGGGTGGAGATGTTTGAACGGACTCTGCGCCCCCTGCGTGACCGACACCTTGCCCTCGTAGAGCCAGGGCGGCACCAGAACGCCGTAACTGCCGCCCGCGGCAAATCGTTGCATCTCGAAATCGCCGTCCAGGTCATCGAGCGAACGCAGCACCGACGCGGGCGTGAGACCACTCGAAGCGTAGCCCGACTGCAGCTCGCGCCACTTCGCTTGCGATTCCTCGACGGGCACCAGCGGCACCATGGCGCGGTAACGTCCCTTCTGCTCCGATCCCGGAAAGGAGTACCGGGTGCTGGCGAAGATGCCGTAGAGCCCGTAGTAATCCTGTGTCGAAAGCGGGTCGAACTTGTGGTCGTGACACCGCGCGCAACCCATCGTCAACCCCAGCACGCTCTGCCCCAGGGTATCGATCGTGTCCTGAATGGTGAGATGATGATAGTTCTCCGAATCGAAACCGAACCGTCGTGACAGCGCGAGATAACCGGTCGCCACCACCCGTTCGGCGTAACGATCCCTCGGGCCTTGCCTGGCCAGGATGTCGCCGGCGATCTGTTCGCGCAGGAACTGGTCGTAAGGATTGTCGGCGTTGAATGAATCGATGACGTAGTTTCGATAGCGCCAGGCCTCGGGCAGCGGATAATCCGCCGTGTCGCCGGCCGTATCTGCATAGCGCACCACGTCCAGCCAATGCCGGCCCCAATGCTCGCCGTAGCGCGGGGAATTCAACAGACGTTCCATCACTCTGGCAAAAGCGTTCGTCGAGTGATCCGCGAGGAATGCGGCCACTTCCTCCGGTGTCGGCGGCAGCCCGGTGAGATCGAATGTCGCTCGGCGGATTAGCGTGCGCCGGTCGGCCCGTTGGGCCGGTTGGCGTCCGCGCTCCTCGATCTTCGCGAGGATGAATCGATCGACGGAGGTAGCAGGCCACGCCTGGTTCTTCACCGCCGGCAGCAGCGGATCCTTCACCGGCTCCAGCGCCCACAGCCGCGGCGCGGCGGACTTTCGACTCGCCGGAGTTTCGGGGTAGGGCACGCCCAGCTTCACCCACTCGACGAGATCGGCGATGGCCGCATCGGGCAGTTTCTTGCCGCCGCTCTTTTTCGGAGGCATCTGGAAATCCTTGTCCACGTGGCGGACGGCTCGAATCAACCGGCTCTGTTCTGGTTGTCCCGGGACCACGACCACGCCATCGGTTCCGCCTTTGAGAAAGTCTTCCTTCGTATCCAACTTGAGCGCGCCCTTGAGCTTCTTCGCCTCCGCGCTGTGGCAAGAGTAGCAATGCTCGACGAAGACCGGGCGGATCCGGTTCTCGAAGAACGCGAGGCCGGCGGCATCGGTCTGCGCCCGGACCACGGTTCCCGCGGCCCACCATGAGACGCCGAACACCGCCGCGGCGAGCCAACGCCGACCACGACCGGCGGGAGTGAGGGGCAGCGCTCTGGTGGTCATTGTGGTGAAGGGTAGTGGGAATGACGGTATACCGTCAACTTCGATTCAGTTGCAGTGCAGCAAGAGGAATTTGGAAAATAGCTTTGACTCGGCGTGGCTGTATACGGTATACCACCCAGCACATGACCACTTCGACCCGGAAAGCAGGGGATGCCGTGTCCACGTCCGCCGCCGGCAAGGCGCCACTCGAACAGATCGTTCGCCGGGCGCTGACGGATGAGGTGCTGACCACGCTACGCAAGGCGATCGTGGCCGGCGCCTTTGCCCCCGGGGATCATGTCCCGGAAACGCGGATGGCGGAGCAACTCGGCGTCAGCCGCGTCCCAGTGCGCGAGGCGATGATGACGTTGGAGCGGGAAGGGTTGCTGGAGTTCGACGAGCGCGGCGCGGCGCGGGTGCGGAATTTCACCGCCGCGGATTTCGAGGAGATTTTCACCATGCGCCTGGCGCTGGAACCGATGGCCGCGCGACTGGCCTGCCGAAGATTGCAATCTGCGGACGTCGCCGCGTTGACCGAAAACATCAAGCGGATGCGCAAGACTTCAAACCTCCTGGAGGTGACCCTGTTGGACGTCGATTTTCACGATTTGATCATGCAGTCGGCGCGGCACAGCCTGCTCTTCGTGTGCTGGGGCAATTTGCGATCGTTGCTCCAGGTGTGGCTGGCGCGCCTGCACCGGCGCGAGGAAGGGCCGAAGGAAACCAAGCAACTGACTGTGCAGGGCCACGTCCGAATCGTCAAAATCCTCCAGTCCGGCGACGAAGAAGCCGCGGAGAAGGAGATGCGCCAGCATCTGGTGAGCTGGCGGGAGCGCATGCCGAAAGCCACCTGGGAGGGCAATGTTGCGTGAGTTTGGCGGCCTCCATCGGCGTGACGCTGGGAACCAGCATGAGTGGTTCGCCCCAGCGCCGCGTCTTCGGCCTTTTCGCGTGTATCGGCTCCTCCGCACTCCTCGCCTCCGCTCAGGCGGCGACCTTCTCGTTGGCCGACGATTTCTCCTACGCGAACAACGCGACCAACAGCACTTGGTCCTACCGGCTCGACGACTTCGCCAGTAGTCGTCCCCAGTTTCCGCTTCTAACTTCGGCCACCCGCGACGCGAATGCCCTCTGGGGTTCGACGTTTTCCACACCCCCGCGGATGTGGTGCGAGGCGGACGGTTACTGGGGCATTGGTAAGAATGAAACCGGCCGCGAGCTCTTCTCGGCGCCGAACGGCACACGATGGGCCCCGGGCGAAGTGTTGTTTCATCCGAAAGCGGGCGGGTCGCCGTCGCGCTTGGTCGTCGCTTGGACGGCCCCCAAGCGCCTCTGGATTGATGTTCGCTACGCGCTTGGCCCGGCCGCCGAGCAAGGAAACGGGATCGGATACGAAATTCTTCAGCGCGTCGGAGGGATCGACCAAACCGTGGTTGCCTTGGACAACATCGGCGGCGGCCTGACGAATCACTTGCGGGGCGTCCTGGTCAACGCGGGCGACCAGCTCTTCTTCCGGTTCAACACCTCGGGCGATCCGTCCGGCGACATCACCAGGGCGGACATCCGAATCGAAAGCCGGCCTGAGGCGGCGACGGCCTCCGCCACAGCCCGGCCGGCCGGCGGCACCGTCGCGGCCGGCAGCGATTACACATTCTGCGTTCCGACTGTCCGCGGTCGGGCGTTTCAATGGCGAAAAGACGGTCAGGCCGTGACCGGGGCTACGAATGCCAGTTACTCGATTCGCGGCGTGAAGCTCACCGACGCCGGCGCTTATTCCGTCGTCGTGGATTCGGTGCCGGGTGCCGAGGCCGTGTTGAGCGTCCAGCCGAAAGCACCTCCGATGGAGCGGTTCCGTTCCCCGGTGCCGCGTCAGGTCTTCTCGACGACCCTGGCCGAACAGGAGGCCGAGCTGAAGACCAACGCGCAGATGCTTCGTTTTGCGGCCTCGCGGAAGAAGTTGGCCGCCGACCGCTATCGCCCGGCCTACCATTTTGTCAGTCCGGAGAGCCAGTTGAACGATCCCAACGGGCTGTGCTTCTGGCAGGGCCGCTGGCACCTGTTCTACCAGGGGTATCCGCCCGATGAATTTCCGCAGCCCAAGGACATCGCGAAACGCCG
>CAMCCU010000221.1 GCA_945872975.1 Pedosphaera parvula Ellin514 | reverse complement strand
GAGATTTCCCGCGCGGTAATCACTCCACGCACCACTAGATACCACCCCACGCCACAGCATAACGCCGTCACAGAATTGCGGCACGCCGCGTCGGGCTCCGGCTACCGCAGTAGCGTTCGGTAAAAACGTCCCATTTGCATCTCCGTAGCGACATCCTTGAACTCCAGCGTGCCGGTAAGGTTAGTTACGGTGGACGTGGGCAACCAGTTCACAAGATCGGTTGAGGCCTGTACTTCGAAGGCCATCCCCTTCCACGATTGGATGCGAAGGACACCTGCTCCCAACACCTGGAGCCGCGCCGGCTCGGTGATGGTCAAGTGTTGGTTAACTGCCAGATGTGTCGGGACGCCAAGCGGGCCGGTCAATTCCTGAACGATGCCCGAGGGCCATTCGATTCGAACCGTGTCAATGACCGTGGCGTCGCCGAGGCCGAAGTGGGCTTCGAGAGAGCCGCCGACGCGGCCATCGGATGAGGCGATCTGGCGCAGTTGCCAGCGGTCCTGACCGGCGTAATGCGCCTTCACCCTTACTTTGGCGCCAATCCCGGAACGATTCGAGACGGTGCCGACGAGCCGGACCTTGAGCCAGCCGTTCGAGTTGCCGTTGTTGCGGTAGAGGAAGTTAATTTCTGGCGCTCCCCCATCGAAGTTAGGGTCGTTGGCCACGAAGAGGTCCAGGAAACCGTCCTTGTCGTAATCGGCCCATGCGCAACCGATCGAGTGGCCTTGGTCGTTGACAAGGCTGCCGCTGAGGATTTTCTCGAAGGTTCCGTCGCCGTTGTTATGAAAGAGGTAGTTGTCGAGACCGCCGTTGCCATAAAAACCGTTCGCGACGAAGAGATCGAGGAATCCATCGTTGTCGTAGTCGCCCCAGGCTGATCCATAGGTGTCGGCATTTTCGCTCACTATGACGCTTTGGGTGATTTTGTCGAATGTGCCATTGCCCTTATTCCGATAAAGTAGGTCCCGGCCAGGAAAGTTGGATACGAACAGGTCGAAGAAACCGTCGTTGTCATAGTCTCCCCAGCTTGCCCCCGCAGAAGCGCCGACTTCGAGGGAGAAGGGGCCTGTGGTCACGCGGTTGAGTACGCCGTTGCCGTCATTCCGATAGAGAAAATTCTTGTTACCGTTATGATGAACGGTGAAGAGGTCCACATCTCCATCGTTGTCGTAGTCGGCCCACGCAGCCTCGGCGCCGTTGGATCCGAGCGTGGCGATCCGGCCGAAGTTCGTGCCGCCAACACTGCGATGAAGATAGTTGCTCCCAGTGTAATTGGCCACGACCACGTCCAGAAAGCCATCGCCATCGTAATCTCCCCACGCCGCTCCATGAAACCCGCCCGCGTCACTGACGAGGCTGCCCGCGGTCGCCGCCGAGGGTTGGCTAAACGTGCCATCGCCGTTGTTGTGATACAGAAAGTTCCGCTGGTTGCCCGCGCAGCAGCCTCCATTGACGACCAGCATGTCCAGATAACCGTCGTTGTCGTAATCCCCCCAAACTCCAGCCAGGTGCGTGACGGTGTTCGTGACCAGATGCCCCGTCGTAATTTTTTCGAATGTGCCATCGCGCTTGTTTCGATAGAGGAAGTTTCGGGCATCCCGATTATTTACGAACAGATCGGGCCAGCCGTCGTTGTCATAGTCGCCCCAGGCGCACGCGGTGGAAGCACCGCCGTCGGTGGCAATGTTGCCCGTGGTGATTTTGGTGAATGTGGGATCGACACTGAGACTCACTACCACGCTGGTCACCGAGCCGCCCGAGTTTGTTACGACCGCCGTGTATGCGCCGGCGTTCGATACTCGAAGGTTCGTGATGACAAGCAAAGTGTTGGTCTCGCCGGGCAAGCTCGTTCCGTTCAATCGCCACTGATAATAGAGGGGCGTTGTGCCCGAGGCCGCGACGCGATTGCTGACACTGACGCCGAGACTCAACGTCGGAAAACTCGTCGGCTGCGTCGTGATGGCTGGCGGCACCAGCGCACGGACAAACGCCACTGCGCTGGTGACAGCACCTTCCATGTTGGTGATCACCACAGTGTAGTTTCCCGCTTGGGATGATTGAAAATTGGTGAAGACCAGCGCGGTATTGGTAGCTCCAGCCACCGTCAGGCTTGCTTTTTTCCACTGATACGACAGCGGCGAGACACCCGCGGCCTCGACGGAAAGGGTCAGGGTGCTTCCAACCACATTGGTCCGGCTTTGAGGATCGGTGGTGATGACGGGCTGGCTGAAGCAGTTCAGCAAGGTGGCCAGAAAAATTCCGGCAGCGGACAGGGTGGTTTTTGTTTTCATACTTTTCTTCGCAGGTTTGCTCGAAGGCGCTGGCCAACGTTAGGGAGAGCGGAGGCGGTAGAAGCGGGCCGGGTGATTCGTCCACTGGGGATCACTGAAATAGGACGAGCCGCCGGTGAGGGTGTTGGTGCTCACGCGAGTCCAGACGGGGTTGCTCAAGTCCGTGCATGCTTCCACCACCACGGAGACGTTCGTGGCCCAGGAGATGGTGAAACCAAACTGGTTGGTTTGGACGCCAAACCTGAGGCCAAAGTTTGGGATGAGCGGGTTCGGAAGCGACCAGAGCGCGGTCGGACGATCGTCAAATGTCGGACCCCAGCCCGTGGTTCCCGGCAAGTAATAGACGGTCACTTTCTCGGACCTGTAGAACACAGAACCAGCGCTGGGAGCGTTACCCTGGAAGTAGACCCCATTCAAACTGGAGCAGTCAGCGAACGCACCGCCGCCGATGCTGGTGACGCTGTTGGGGAGGGTGAAGCTGGTCAGGCTGGTTTGTTCATAGAACGCACGGTCCCCGATGTGGGTGACCCGCCGGCCAGTAATCGTGCTGGGGATGGTCACCGCACCGCCGGGGCCGGTGTATCCCGTGATGGTGATGGCACCGTTATTGGTCGTGTAATTGAATTGAGCTTGCACCACGGCGGGCAGCGTCAAGAGCAACAGCAGCGGCAGCAGCCTCGCGGCGCAGCCCAGCGCGCTCCAGCGACCGGCGGAGCGCGCGAGGAGGTCTGCCAGCGCGCTAGCCAGGCGGATGGAATCGGCGGGGGAATGGGCTTGGGTCTTCATATATCTGGTCAAGTTGAGGCCGGTCGGTTTTGTTGTGTTTGGATTCATCATTCCCCTGGTGAGCGGCTGGCCTGGGCCAAGCCAAGGCGTCAGCCTCGTCCAGCGTGGCGGCGGGCCAGAGCCGCACTTTGGCATCGGAGCCGCAGGTAGCCATGAAGGTTCCGTCATGGGAGAAGACGACTCCGAAGGACGTGCCCACATGCCCTTTCAGCGTGAGGACCAATTGCCGCGAGGCGACGTTCCCCGTGGTGATTTTGGTGAATGCGGCATCAATTGAAAGTGCAGCCACCGGGCTGGTAAGCGAGCCGCTCGCGTTCGACACGACGACCAGGTATTCGCCCGCAGCGGACAGTTGCACATTCGTCAGCAGGAGGGTCCGATTAGTCGCGCCGCCCAACGTGGACTCGTTGAAATGCCACTGGTAGGTCAGCGACGGCGTGCCCGTGACAGTGATTTGAAACGCGACATTCACTACCCACGCTCACCGACTGATCCGCGGGTTGCTGGGTGCTGGTGGGCTGAGCCAAGCCGACCAGAGGGACAGCGAGTCCGATTAAACAGGTCAGCAGGAGTGGTGTTAATTTCATGGGTTTTCCTTTTTGTTTTTGCACGGCGCGCGCCTCGGGTGAGACGCGCGCCAATGTTCCAACAGTTGTCAATGGCACACTGCACGAGATTCTCGAGGTGTCCGGAAGTCAGTCGTTGGTATCTCGATCGATTTTGACGGTGCCTGTGTAACAGGGCATCGAGGGAGTTCCACACGTTCCCTCCGTGTATTCCCCCGTCACAGCGTGGCCTTTCAGCCACCCGTCCGTGACCACGCCAATGACCACAGCCTTGAGGCCGGTTTGCTCTACGTGGACGAGCGCGGTGAAGGAGTGTTTCGAGCCAGTGAAGTGGTAAAGAGCCTCGATCTTGGTGACTGAGTCTGAGCCGGCGCCGGGGCTATACTTGAGAACCTCTCCGGTAAAACCGCCATCGCCAACCGCGCCTCCGACTACGCCCGCCATGTTCGGCCAGTCGGTCACCCATTTCGTGAACGTGGATTTCGCATCCCGGTGATCCCGGTTTCCCACTCCGTTGTCGCCACCCTTTTGGTCCTGGACGTCGGCCCGCGTGATTGAAGTTTGGAACAGCAGCGTGACCGCCAGAACCGCCAATGCACCGATTGTGAGATGTTTGATTGTCTTCATATGTTTTGTTTGTTTGTTTGTTTTTGTTGGCTACGGCGAAAGGCCGGGTTACTGGCGGAATTCCAATTCCGTCATGCCGACCTTCCGTTGTAGAGTGTTCCGACTGCATTTTTTGTTTGGCCCACTGCTGCGGGCAGCGGAGATTCACGGTTCTAAACGACACTTCATGCGTTGAGGTTTTGAGCCTCTTTCAATCACGATTTAACGATTGGCAGGGATTCGGCCTTTTACCCTGCGCGGTTCCGGAAGAATTGCTTTTCGTCAGGATTCATTTTGAGATTTTTCGCTGATTCATCATTCCCCTGGTGAGCGGCTGGCCTGGGCCAAGGCGTCAGCCTCATCGAGCGTGGCGGCGGGCCAGAGCCGCACTTTGGCATCGGAGCCGCAGGTGGCCATGAAGGTTCCGTCATGGGAGAAGACGACTCCGAAGGACGTGCCCACATGCCCTTTCAACGTGAGGACCAATTGCCGCGAGGCGACGTTCCAGAGCATGGTCCGACCGTCATAGCCGCCTGAGGCCAAGGTTTTGTTATCGGGACTAAAGGCCAGGCCGGTGACGATGGCGGTGTGGCCTTTGAGCACGGGGGAGAGCATTTCCATGGCGCGAACGTCATAGAGCGCAACGCTGGCGTCGGAACCGGCGGAGGCCAGCCAGGTGCCATCGTCGGAGAACTTCACTCGCGTCACCAGTCCTCGATGCGATTTGAACGGGGAGCGGATGGGCTTTCTGGTGCGCCCATCCCAAAGAACGACATTGCCGTTCGCATCACCCGTGGCGATATGATCGTCCACGGGCGAAAAGGTCACCGCACTCATGACGCCTGGATCGCTCTCAAGCCCGGCCGCCAACCGCCGCGATGGCACGTCCCAAAAATTGATGCCTGACCCGGCGGCCGCCAGCGTGTGTCCGTCGCGCGCAAAGGCGACGGACCGGACTTCGAAATCATTGGTCAATACGGCGATCGGCTGAAGCTTGTGCGGATCCCACAGGCGCACCGTTTGGTCACGCCCGCCGGTGGCCAACAACTTGCCGTCGGGCGAGAACGCCACGCAAAGGAGCGATTTAGTGTGGCCGCTGAGATTGCGGACGAGCCGCCGCGATGGCACGTCCCAGAGCTGGACGGCAAACGTATCGTAGATCACCGAAGCGACCGTCTTGCCATCCGGGGAAAGGGCGAGGTCAAAGACCGACTGCGGACCCACCAGAACATCTCTCTCCTCCTGCTGGGCGAGATTCCACAGTTTGGCGGTGCTCTCTCCGCCGGTTACTGACACTGAGAAAACGGACTGCCCGTCTGATGAGACCGCCACGGTGTTCACCGCCGCCCCGTGTCCGCGCCGGAAACCAACCTGACGCCGGGCGGTCACATCCCAAATCCGGACCGTGTGATCCACGCCACCGGACACCAGCCGTTGGCCGCCGGGTGAAAACGCAAGGCTCAGAATATTGCCGCCATGCCCGGCGAGTTGGTAAAGGAGTTTTCGAGACGCGAAGTCCCAGACAAAGATCGTGCTTTCCCCGCCGGCCGAGGCGAGGAGGCGGCCATCGGGTGAGAAGGCCAACGCATAGACCCACGAAGTGTGGCCTTCAAGCCGGGGCGTAACTTCCGTTTCAGTCGCAAGGTCGAAGATGCGGACCGGCGTTTCCGTTCCCTGTACGCTCCCGGAGGTGACCAGATATTTTCCATCAGGTGAAAACGCCAGACTCAGCGCCGCACTATAGTATCGCGTCAGTACCCGTGGCCGCAGGTCTTCGGACCCGACATTCCAGAGTCTCACTGTGTGGTCCCGACTGGCGGAGGCGAGCAGCTTTCCGTCGGGCGAGAAGGCGATTGCGGTGATGGTTTTAGTGTGACCGGCGAGCGTGGCCAAAACCTGTCGCGAGGCGAGATCCAGGAGCTTGATCGTGTGGGTCTCTCCGGTTTGGCTGGCCGTGGCCAGGAGGTTGGTCCGCTGGGGCGATAGAACGAGCGCGTAGATGCCGTCAGGATCTTCGAGCAGGGGCTGCTCCCTCTGGGTGGCCGCGTCGAGGAGCTTCAACTTGGACCCGGCGGCTGCGATCAGAGTCCTCCCGTCCGAGCAAAGCGCCACGGGACCAAGGGAGAATAATCCCAAGCCATGGGGCCAAGGGTTCGTGTAACTGAGCCGGCTTTCATCCTG
This sequence comes from Pedosphaera parvula Ellin514, assembly GCA_945872975.1. Taxonomy (GTDB): domain Bacteria; phylum Verrucomicrobiota; class Verrucomicrobiia; order Limisphaerales; family JADJPG01; genus JADJPG01. Next base: position 2,211 of record CAMCCU010000221.1, on the reverse strand, counting down.
GCAGAGTTTCCAGAGGTACCGCCATTCGAAGGTGCGTAGATCGCTTTGGCCCGCCGCAGGCCGGTTGGCTGCGATCAGTTCCTGCGCCTGCGCCAGGTTTCCATCCTCCCAAGTTCGATACGCCAGATTCATGTCTGACGCATAGGCCCGTTGTCGGGCAACCAATTCCTGGGCTTCGGCTTTGCCGCGTTGTTGGGCTTCGCTGGCCTGGGCGGCTTCAGCTTTCGTTCGCTGTTCGACGGCGGTTCGACGCTCATCCACCGCCTCACGCTTTGCCTGCGTGGCGCGAATCGCCTGCCAGGTGCTGATGATCACGCCGAGCACCAGCACCGTTGCAATCGCGGAGGCGGAGGCGAACGCCAGCTTGTTCCTCCGAACGAGTTTCTGAAACCGATACGCCGCGCTCGCTGGACGGGCGAGAACGGCTTCGTTATTGAGGTGTCGTTGGATGTCGCTGGCGAGGCCGTTCGCCGTTTCGTAGCGGCGGGCGCGATCTTTCTCCAGGCACTTCATCACGATCCAGTCCACGTCGCCTCTCAGCAAGTGGACGAGTTTCGGAGCATCGGTTTGGCGATGCTTGGCGGTGGTGGTGAGATCACCCTCCAGCATCGTGTTCAGCCGCGTCGAAGGGCGCACGGGTTCTTTCTCCTGAATCGTCTTCCGCATCGCGTCGAGGCCTGAGGCCAATAGTTCCTTCGCGTCAAACGGCGTCTTGCCCGTGAGCAATTCGTAAAGCAGCACGCCCAGGCTGTAAATGTCGCAGCGGGTATCGATGTCCAGGCCACTCATCTCGGCCTGCTCCGGACTCATGTAGGCTGGCGTGCCGATGAATTGCTCCAACGCGGTGAACAGCGTCTTGTCGGTCAGGCGCTGGTCGGCCGTGGCCTTGGCGATGCCGAAGTCGATGACCTTGGGCACGGGCACGCCATCATGGAGCGTGACGAGGATGTTCGAGGGCTTGATGTCGCGGTGGATGATTCCCTTCTGATGCGCGTGCTGGATGGCCTGGCAGACTTTGATGAAAAGGTCGAGCCGGTCGCGGGTGGAGAGGTTGGCCTGGTCGCAATACTCGGTGATTTTCACACCGCGCACCAGTTCCATGACGAAGTAAGGGCGGCCCGCATCGGTCGCGCCGGCGTCGAGCACCTTGGCGATGTTGGGATGATCCATCAGGGCCAGGGCCTGGCGCTCGGCCTCGAAACGCGCGATGACGCTCTTCGTGTCCATGCCGAGCTTGATGACTTTCAGGGCGACGCGGCGGCGGACGGGTTCTTCCTGCTCAGCCATGTAAACGACGCCGCAGCCGCCTTCGCCGATTTTCTGAAGAAGTTTGTAGCGGTCGATGCGGTCGCCCAGATCCACCGGCAAATCATACGGCACCGTTTTGGACGCCGTTACCTGAACCGCCGGGTCTTCGAGAAAGTCATCATTGGTGTGGTTGTCCAGCAGCGCCTGAATGCGAGCCAGCAGCGCCGCTTTCCCCTCGCAAGCACGCTCCAGATACGCCTGTCGTTCCGAGGCCACGGAGAGATCCACGGCCTTGAGGAAAATCTCCCGCAGCGGTGGCTTTCCGGACGGCTCAGGTTCACTCATATCTTTCCGTTCACTCTCATCATTCACTCTCTCATGCGAGCGGCGAAACCAAACCCCGCCTCAAAATTTTGAGAAAGTGCGGTGCGAGTAAACCATCGCGGGCCGGACTCAGCGCTCCATCGCCTCCCGCAGCCAGGACCGCGCGAAGGTCCAGATGCGTTCAGCATTGCGCAAGGGCATGCCCAAAACTTCGGCGGCCTCCGGCATCGACATGCCCACGAAGTAACGCAGCTTGACCAAATCCGCAGCGACCGAGTCTTCCTCGGCCAGACGGTTCAGATTCTCGTGGAGGGCCAGCATCTCATCGGGCGGCGCCGTCATGACGATGCTGTCTTCCGCGAATTCCTCGCGATCCACGAAGCCGCCTTTTTCCAGAACCTTCCGACGACGCGCCTTTTCGATCAGGATGCGACGCATGGCCTCGGCGGCAGCCGCGAAGTAATGCGCCCGATTCCGCCAGGCGGGTTGTTGATCGGCACCCAGCCGCAGCCAGGCTTCATGCACCAGCGCCGTCGGCTGAAGGGTATGATCGGCGGATTCGCCTGCCATCTTGTGCGCGGCCAGCCGGCGCAGTTCGCCGTAAAGCATCTGAAATAATTCCTCCGCAGATTTCCCGTC
>CAMCCU010000220.1 GCA_945872975.1 Pedosphaera parvula Ellin514 | reverse complement strand
CGCGCTGATGCCTATGAACGGCTCGTGGATGAACTGCTCGCGGCGCCGAGCTACGGCGAACATTGGGCGCGGGCGTGGCTGGACGTGATTCGTTACAGCGACAGCAACGGGTTCGACTGGGACGAGTTTCGCCCGAAGGCGTGGCGCTTCCGCGATTACGTGATCCGCTCGTTCAATGCGGACAAGCCGTTCGATCAATTCATCCGCGAACAACTGGCCGGCGACGAGTTGCTCGATGGTCCGCCGAAGAACGTCACCGAGCAGGATGCGCTGATCGCGACGACGTATCTTCGTCTCGGCCCGCAGGACAATTCGGCGGGCGCCTTCAACGAACAGGATCGCGCGCGCGCCGAGTGGATGGCGGACCTGACGGAGACGACGAGCAGCGCGTTCCTCGGCCTGACGATGAGCTGCTGCCGCTGCCACGACCACAAGTACGATCCTATCTCGCAGGCGGATCATTTCCGGCTGCGCGCGTTCTTCGAGCCGGTCAAATACGCGGACGACACGCCGCTGGACATCGCCGTCGAGCAGGAGGCGATTCGCGCGCACAACTGGTCGCTCGACGAGAAGCTCAAACCCGTCGTCCAGCAGCGCGACGACCTTCTCGCAGGCATCAAGAGGCAGATTCGTGGGGAGCGCGTTGCCAAGCTCACGCCGGACGAGAAGCTTCTGCTTGCTGTGCCGAAGGAGCAGCGGACGAATGATCTGAAGTCGAAGATCGAAGGCGTGGAAAAGAAGGTGGAGCCTTCCGACAAAGAGGTGAAGGCCGCGCTCAAGGGCGACGAGAAATCGCGCCACGAAACGTTGGAGAAGGAGATCGCCGCGCTAAAGAAGCAACGACGCGAGTTCACGCTCGGCTTGCTCGCCAGCGACAACACCGAGAAAATTCGAGTCACCAAGATTCTCTTCCAAGGCGATCACAAAGCGGAACGTGAAGCCGTAGAGCCGGGCTTCCTTTCCGCGCTCGATCCGAACCCCGCGACAATTCACGCCGGCGCGAACAAGAAGTCCACCGGACGGCGGCTGACACTCGCGGATTGGATCGCGTCACCGCAAAACCCCTTCACCGCGCGCGTGCTGGTGAATCGCGTGTGGCAGGGTTACTTCGGCGAAGGCCTGGTCGCGACAGCGAATGACTTCGGTCTCGCCGGCGCGCGACCGGAGAATCCGGAGTTGCTGGACTGGCTGGCTGGTGAATTCGTGCGCGGCGACTGGTCGATGAAGAGGCTGCAGCGACTGGTGGTGACGAGCGCGGTTTACCGGCAAAGTTCCCGCCCGCCCCGCCGCCTGAGCGCCGAGCAATTGCGTGATTCGCTGCTCGCAGTGTCCGGGTTGCTGACGAACAAGGCCGGTGGTCCGCCCGTGTGGCCGGACTTGCCGCCGGAAGTGCTCCAGGCCAATCCAGCGTTCCTCGACGACAATGAGACGAAGACGAAGGGCTGGTATCCCTCGCCAAAGGCGGAGCAAAACGTGCGGAGCATCTACCTCGTCCAGAAGCGAACGGTGCGCGTGCCGTTCATGGAGACGTTCGACCTGCCGGAGAATTCCGCGTCATGCGCACGGCGCAACGAATCGACCGTCGCGCCCCAAGCTCTCTCGCTGCTGAACTCGCCGCTCGCGGTCGAGGCAGCGCGGAGCTTCAGCCGTCGCGTGATTTCGGAAAGCGGCGAAGATCCATCGCGCCAAATCGAGCGGGCTTTTCACCTCGCCTTCCAGCGACGCCCGGCCAAGTCGGAACTTGAAGCCTGTCTCCACATCGCCCGGGAGCGCAGCCTCGCCGAGGTTTGCCGCGCGCTCCTGAACTTGAACGAGTTCATCTACGTGGATTGATCCGACGGGGTGAACAGGAGGGAATCTCCAAGCGAATCGGTGCGGTTCAGACCGGCACCACAGCAGTCCAGCACGGGCCGAACCTGGCCAGGAGTTGGTCTTCCAAACGGCGGGCATCGGCTTCCGAGCGGGCGATGGCAAATGTCGTGGAACCGCTGCCGGACATTAGCGCGGCAGCAGCACCGTTGGCACGGAGGAATTCCTGGTAGAGCGCGAGCAACGGATACTTGTCGAGCGCAGGCGCTTCCAGCGAGTTGTAGAACTCCGCTCCGGCCACGGCGAGGTCCGCCATGCTCAGGAGCGCGACGAGTTTTTCCGCACGACCGGATCGGCCATTGAGAGCAGCGGGAAAGCGCGCGAGCTCCTTGTAAGCCCACGCCGTGGCGATGCCGAAGCCTGGATGGATCAAGAGAAACGCGGCACCCCGCAACGCAGGGAACGGCGCGAGCGAGGTGACTTTCTCACCACGTCCGACGGCGAGCGCCGGCTTGTCCTGGAGGAAGAACGGAATGTCAGAGCCGAGCGAGGCGGCGATGGTATCGAGCTGCGCCAGGGCCAGCGGTGAGCCGAAGAGTTCGTTCAAGGCCAGCAGCGTGGTGGCTGCGTTGCCGCTGCCTCCACCCAAACCGGCGGCCATCGGAATCTTCTTTTCCAAATAGATGCGCACGCCGTCTCGAATGCCAGCCTGCTGGAGAAACGCTGTCGCAGCGCGATGGACGAGATTGCTGGAATCGGTCGGCAAGTTCGGATCGTTGCAGGTGAGCAGGAGGGCAGAACCTTCGCGCGTGAACGCAAGCCGGTCACAGAGGTTGACTGGCTGCATGATGGTTTCGAGCTCATGAAAGCCATCGGGGCGCTTGCCGAGGATGTTCAGCAGGAGGTTGACCTTGCAGGGCGAATTCTTTTCCAAGGAATCAGGCATAATAAAAAAGGCGCCGACAGGTTAAGTCAGCGCCTTGCGCAAGTTGAGCGCAAAAGTCGAAGGGAATCAGTTATCGAGCACGGAGAAGCGGTTGCCAGGAAGCCACGGCGCAATCGCACCACCGCTGAATCCGAGCTGCTGGTCCGTGTCGAAGACGCCGGTGAACGGGAAGATCGGAGAGTGGCTGGAGGGATAGACCGGCTTCTCAGAGAGCTCCAGGCCACCCCACGTCGGATTGCGTGTCTTGACGGAAGCATCGGGATAAAGCGGCGCTTTCTGTGCGAACACCGGGCGGTAGGGAGGAATCGGGAAGGTGACAACTTCGTAGAGGCCCACGCCCGTGCGGGCCATGGTGCGGGTGAAACCACGGGCAAAACCCGTCGCACCCTGAGTCGGACCGTCCCAAAGAGCGGTCTGCTCCTTCGCGCGCCGCATCTCGCCGCCGCGCACGATCTCGCCGAGGTTGTTCATGCCGCGACCAAACTTTTGCTCAGGGCCGGAGCATCCAGTGAGGCCAGCGACCACGACGACAGCAAGGAGAGAGAGAGCGATTCGCATATTGATTTCGATTGTTGAAAGCAGGTTATCCAGAAATCTCCCTCTGTAAAGTGGGATTTCCGGCGGCGCTGAACGAAGGGCGTCCCGCTATAGCGAACGGTAGAGCTCAGCAACCCGTTCCAGATCCACTCCGGCCGGCTGTTGGTCGAGGAGCCATTTGAAGTCTTCCTTCGCCCCCGCACTGTTCCCCATCTGCATCCTGAGTCTCGCCCGGTTCAGACGGTCACTCACGCCATCCGGCGCCAGCGCCAGGATGGCATCGAGGTACCGCAGCGAATCCACTGGCGCATCATCGACCCGGATGCCGCCGAGAAGATTGCGCAACATGCGGAGGATGATTTCGCGCTTCGTCGCAGAGCGAAAATCAAAATCGCGAAAGCCTTCGCCGGTCGCTTCGAGAACGCGTTCCTGCGCCTCCGTCCGACTGACGGTCCGGCCGCCATTGTAGGCATCGATGATTTGCTCCGGACCATTGCCCGGCGTGTATCGCACCATGAAATGTCCCGGCAACGGGAGGCCATCGACGCCGCTGAGCCCGATGCGTTGCGCGAGTTCCATGAACAGCACCGAGAGCGTGATGGGCAGCCCTTCGCGATCGTCCAGCACCTGATTTATGTAGCTGTTCGCGCGGCTGGAGTAATCGCTGCGGCTCCCGTGAAATCCATTCTCGGCGAAGAGATATTCCTTCAACGCCGCGAGCTTCGTCGCCGCATCGGCATCCTTCGAAAATTTCCCAGCCACCTCGCGCGCCATCTCAGTGATCTGCTGACGGTAAGGCTCGATATCCAGCTCCGCGTTGTCGAGTCGGGCGAGCAACAGCGCGGCGTGAAACAGGTCAATCTTCGCCTCCGGCTCGCCCAGCACCTTGAGCAGCTCGCCCTGAACCGTCGCGCGATGCAGCTTCGCAGCCTCGCGTCGCAACTCCTTCGCCTCCCGCTCAAGCGAGCGCGCCCGCTCTTTGAGCGCAATAGCGTTCGTTCCCGTCGCGCTCGCTGCGCGTGCGGAGGCTGACAAAATCCCGTTGGTGCCCAATCGAAAGTTCCTGAACTCCGCCCGCGTGTCGCGAAACTTCGCCAGGCCCACCTGCCCAGCCTTCAACCCATCGTCCTGCGATTCCGCCACCAGCTGATCATTCACGAAGCAGAGGATTCGCTCCGCCTCGACTCGCACGCGAATCTGATTCCATTCACCCGGTTGATAGTGCTCCGTCGGCACCTGCTTGAGAATGTTCCACGAGTAAACGCTCGGCCCATCGAACCGCGTGAGCCGCAACTGCCCCGCGCTCGGATAAAACCCGTAATGCCGATCCCCGCCGTCCGCCGCGAAGACCAAGCCCGCCGCGCCACTCTCGTCGTCGAGACGAACCTCCACCGCAATCTCGTAAGGCCGCGCCGGCACTGGCTTCTGTGAAAGACACAGCGAACGCCCGCCAAAGCCCTGCCCGGCTCCCTCCACTTGAACGCGCCCGGCCCGCTGGCTCCAGCGCGCGCCGAAGACTGGTTTCCAATCTCGCGCGTTCAACGCCCCGATGGTCAGCCAGCGGCTCATCGGGACCGGGTTCGGCTTCTCGAGCAGCGCGGTGATCAGCTTCGACGGCATGGCGAAACCGAGGTTCGCCGTCAGCGCAGACTTGAGCGTCAGCACGCCATGGACGCGCCCCTTCATGTCGAGCAACGGCCCGCCGCTGTTCCCCGGCTCGATCGGAATCGCCACCTGCAGCATCTCGTTTCCATCCACGTCGCGTCGCGCCGAGAGCACGCCTTGCACGACGCTGTGCCGCAGCCCGACCGGATTGCCGATGGCCATCACTGCCGCGCCCTGCTTCAGCGCATCGGAATCTCCGAGCGCCAGCGCGGGCAGCTTCGTGGCGGCGACGCGGATGATCGCGAGATCGAACTTCCGATCCCACGCGTAAACCTCCGTGACCTCCCGCTGCGTGCCGTCCGCGAACTGCACTGCAATCGGCCGCGCCTCGCCAATGACGTGCAGGCTCGTCGCAATCAAACCATCGGTGGAAATGACAAAGCCCGCGCCCACGCCATCCTCTTTGCCGTCCCTCCCAAAATGCTTGATGACCACCACCGATGGCAGCGCCGCCGCCGTCAGCGCCTCGACGGACTTCGCGTCCGCAGCAGCCGGCTTTCCTTTGGTCACCGGCTTTGGCGTCGCCGCCTTTTGCGCGATGGCCAACGGACCGCCCGTCATCATCGCGACCAAGATTAAGCTGACGGTTCGTTTCACTTCAGCAGCGGGTCATTTCACCGGCGCAAGGTTCACAATCAATTTGCCATCGCTGCCATTCCACACCCGCAGCACGCTGTCCTGACCGCCTGCGACCACGTATCGCCCGTCCGGCGTTGCCGCCGCGGAGTTCACGAAGTCAGACGCTCCTTCAAAGCCGCGAACCTTGTCGCCGTTCTCCTTCATCAACCGAACCTGGCCGTCGCCAGAAGCCGCCAGCGCCTGGTCCATCACGCCTACGAACGCAATCGATGTCACTTCCTTGCCCGCGCCTTCGATGTTCTTCTTCCGGTCGCCCGTCACGAAATCCCAGACCTTGATCACATTGTCCGCGCCCGCGCTGGCCAGCGTGCGGCTGTCGCCCTTCCACGCCACACCCATCACGTAGCTCGTATGACCTTCGAACGCCCGCACCACTTTGCCCGTCGCCAAGTCCACCACCCGCACAAACCGGTCTGCCGACGAGGACGCGAGGTTCTTTCCGTCCGGCGAGAACTCCAGTGACAGCACCGCGTCGCTGTGAACCAGCGCGAACTCGCGCAGGAATTTTCCATCCGCCACGTTCCACAATTTGATCTCCCCGCTGCGCGTCGGTTCACCCGCGCCGGTCGCCAGCGTCAAGCCATCGGGACTGAACCGCACGGCGTTCACGCGGTCGCTCAAGGGGGAATCAATCTCGCCCGTGCCTATGACCCGTTCCATCGACCAGGCCGGACTCAAATCCCACGCCGCAAACTCACCTGCGCCAGCCGACGCCACCACCGTGCGACCATCGACGAACGCAATGGCCGACGCCACTGCGCCCGTTCCCGGAGCGGGGAACACCTCGAACGCCACCCCGCTGCCAGCGCCCCAGGTCCGCACGCGTCCGTCCGCGCTCAAGGTCGCTATCGTCGAGCCATCTGGCGCGAAGCTTAACGCGCGAACCGCAGATTCGCTCTCCTTCGCCGCCTTTCGGAAGCGTTCCAAATCCGAATCGATCTTCTGCTGCCGATCCTTCGACGAGGCCAGCACGGTCGTCGCCTGGCTCACGGTGTTCGATGCGCGCAGCGCCGACTGCAACGCCAGCTCCAGCTCGTGGCCCGTGACGGATTTCCGCGTCTCCGCGCGTTTGAATTCCTTGTCGGCCCCGTCGAGCGCCTTGCTCGCCGTCTCGATCTGGTTGGTCGCTTTCTTCCGGCTCTCGGGAGCCTCGGCCACCGTCTTGTCGTAAGCCGGTTTCAACTGGCCCGCGGCAAACGACAGCGACGCCACCTCTTCAATCGCCTTCTCCGCGCCCGCTCGCGCCGCTTCGGAAATCTTGTTCTTCATGGCCGCATCCGCCGCAACCGCGTCTGCGTAAGCGCGGCTCTTCTCAGCCACCGCAGCGGATTCCTCGGCGATGCGCGCCGCCGTCTCCTTTGCCGCGTCTGCCGTGCCCACGGCAGCTTTGCTTCGTGCCGCGACACTCGCCATCTCGGTCGCAATCTTGTCCACATCCACCTTCGACAACGCCGCGCGCTCCATCGCGAGCTGTGCTTCCGTCGCTTTGGTGGAAGCGGTCCGCGCGCGACCCGTGGCCTCCTTCGCGGATTTGTCCGCGCTCTCGAAGGCATCGATGGTCTTCTTGATCTCCGCGAGCAAATCCGTGAGCGCCTTCTCCGCGCCCGTCTTCGCAACCTGCGCTTCCTTCAGCGCCTTTTCCTTCTCGAGGAAAACTTTCTCGGTGAACGTGTTCGTCGTGGTTGCCACCGCCACGCGATCCTGCTGCTTCTTGCTCTCCGCCTCCGCAGCCTTCACCGACTTGTCGTGGAACTCCACGGACTGCTTCGCCACCGTCAACGCCCGCTCCGTCTCAGCCGCGAGTTCGATGGCGTAGCGATCGCCCTTCAATTCCGCGATCAACTTTCCGTCCTCCGCGTTCCAAAGTTTTGCGAGCTTGTTCGTCCCAGCGGACGCGAATCGTTTCCCATCCGGCTGCACCGCCAGCGTCGTGACCGCCGCGTCCTGCTTCGACTCCGCGACGACCTTGCCCTCCTCGATTTTCCATTGCCGCACGACTCCATCGGAGCCGCCCGCGAGCAGCTGCTTTCCACCCGCCAACATCTCCAGCGCCGTCACAGAAATATCCGGCGTCTTGAGTTCCTTCACGACGGCGAATCCCGGAATCGCCCAGATGCGGACCACGCCATCGCGCCCGCCCGCCGCCACCTGCTGGCCTTCGGCGAGCCACGCCACCGCGTTCACTTCCGACGGCGCTTCGACCGACGCCAGCGTCGCACCGGAGTTGACGTCCCAAAGTCGAACCGTCTTGTCGGTCGAACCGGAACACAACCGCGCGCTGTCGGGCGAAAACTTCAGCGACCGGATCTCGTTCGTGTGACCAAACAACGTCCGTCGCAGCTCACGCGTCTCGACCTGATACAGAGCGATCTGATGCTCCGCGCCGGCGGTCGCGATCCACTTGCGATCCGGACTGATGGCGAACGTCGAAACCGGATTGCTCACGGAGAGGCTGAACTTCCGAACATCGCGCGGACGCCGCCACAGCTTCACTTCACGAAAGGCCGACGACGCGAGCAATGTGCCGTCCGGATTGAACGCGAGCGAGTTGATGACATCACGATGAGCCGCGTTGGTCAGCCCGGCTGAAACCAGCTTCTCATCCGCCAGCCGCGTAACGAGCTGCCCGGATGGAACGTGATAGACATCGATGCGGTTCCCGCGCGCGCACGCCGCGAACTGCCCGTCGCGCGTCAACGCCACCGCGAAGATTGGATCCAGGACCGGCGGTTTCTCCAGCCAGTTAATCGGAACCGCCGCACGAACCTCGCCCTTCGCGCCCTGCTCGATCCAGAGCTTCACGAGCGCGAGCTGATCGGGCGTGAGGTCGGCCGCATTCGCCTTGTTGGCCTTGGGCGGCATGATCAATTCCGGATCGAGATGCGCCGCCGCCTTGAAGAGCAGACTCTCCACGCTCTTGCCCGCGACGGAAGCCGGCCCGGTGTCGCCGCCCTTGGAAATCAACTGAGGAGTTTCGAGATTCAACCCGCCCTTGGCCTTGGTCGTGTTGTGACACGCCAGGCAACTTCCGCGAAAGATCGGCAGAATCTCCTTCTC
>CAMCCU010000219.1 GCA_945872975.1 Pedosphaera parvula Ellin514 | reverse complement strand
TAGGCTGGCGGCAGCGGTGGTTTTCAGAAAATTGCGTCGTGATTGTGGCGTCATGCTCATGCTATTGGCTCGGGTTTTGAGGTTCCGACTTTAGCTGGAAGATAATGCTCAAACTGGGTTTTTGACCGACCCTTCGTCAAGACTCAATGCAGGAGCCGGGATCTGAAACGAGTAAAGCATTGAGCCAGTGCGAGCACTTCATTTAGTCTCAAGTCATGATCCACTACATGATGCGTTTTGCGATCGCGTTCTCCTGCGCTCTCCTTGCTGCAGAGTGGTCCACTCACGCGGCGGCGTCCATCGAATGGACTGATAGTCGCACGCTGGGAGTGGAAGGCCAGGGCTGGCATGACACGAAGGCGCCGTTCGATCGATTTCCGGCCCGCGCCGAAGGCAAGGTGCGCGATGACGTATGGAATTTGAGCCGCCATTCTGCCGGAATGCACGTGCGCTTCATTACCGACGCCACGAACATTCACGCGCGCTGGGCGGTGACCTCCAGCAACCTCGCCATGCCGCACATGGCGGCGACCGGCGTGAGCGGGCTGGATCTTTACGTGAAGACGGAGAAGGGCGAGTGGCGCTGGCTGGCCGTGGGCAAACCTACCGGCCAGACGAACAATCAGGCGCTTGTCAGCAACCTTCCTCCTGGTCGGCGCGAGTACCTGCTCTACCTGCCGCTCTACAACGGGACGCGCTTCCTCGAGATCGGGGTGACAGACGGTGCGATGCTTAAGAAGGCCGGTTTGTGGGGCGCCAGACCGGTGAAGCCGATTGTCTTCTACGGCACGTCGATTCTTCACGGCGCCTGTGCGTCACGGCCCGGCATGGTGCACAGCGCGATTCTGGGACGCCGTTTTCACTCTCCTACCATCAACCTTGGGTTCTCCGGCAACGGCAAGATGGAGCCCGAAGTGGCGGACCTGCTCGCGGAACTCGACCCCAGTGTTTACGTCCTCGACTGCCTGCCAAACATGGACGCGAAGGAAGTTGCGGAGCGCGTCGAGCCGTTCGTACGCAAGCTCCGGGCCGCGCATCCAACGACGCCGATTGTGCTCGTCGAAGATCGCAGTTACGCCGATTCCTTCCTCGTCGCCAGCAAACGCGCGCGCAACGACAGCAGCCGCGCCGCGCTGAAAGCAGCCTCCGATCGGTTACGGCAATCGGGCGTCAAAGAGCTGTATTACCTCAAGGGCGCGGACTTGCTCGGCGCTGATGGTGAAGGCACGGTGGACAGTTCACACCCAAACGACCTTGGATTCATGCGTCAGGCGGACGCGCACGCGACCGTGCTCGGACCGATTCTGAAAAAGATGGGGCGGTAGGATTGCCCGACACGGAGCATCTGCCTCCGCAGTAACCCGCTTTACCGATCCTTTGATTCGGCCGATCCCGTTTGGTTACTATGGCAAGCGTGCCCGACCAGTTCCTTACGACTCGCTGGAGCGTAGTCCTCGCCGCGACCGGCGATGACTCGACGGCGCAGGCGGCCTTGGACCGTCTTTGCCGGGAGAACTGGTCCCCGCTCTATGCTTTTGCGCGGCGCTGGGGTTGTTCGCCACACGATGCGGAGGATGCCGTGCAGGGATTTATGGAATCATTGCTGGAGCGGCGCTCGCTCGCGGGCGTGGGACCGGAGAAGGGGCGCTTTCGCTCGTTCCTGCTGGCGGGCATGAGGAATCACCTGAGCGATGTCGCGGCGCGGGCGGATGCGCAGAAGCGCGGCGGCGGCGTGCAGCATGTGCCGCTGGATGGCGAGGCGGTGGAGGAAAGTTATCTCGCCATGGCCGCGCAGATGCCGACGCCGGAGCGGGCGTTCGACCGGGTGTGGGCGCTCGGAATTTTGGAGAAGGCAAAGGCGAAACTCGCGGAGGAATGCGCCGCGTCGGGCAAGGGCGCGGTGTTCGCCGCGCTGTTCCCGGAGAAGGACGGTCAAGGGCCGGAGGATTACGCGACGCTGAGCGGACGGCTGGGAATGTCTGAGACCGCCCTGCGTTCGCTGGCCATGAGGTTGCGCCGGCGCTGGCGGGAACTCATCCGCGCAGAGCTGGCTGAACTCGTGGACAACCGCGCCGCGCTCGACGAGGAGATGGAGTGCGTGCAGGCGGCGTTGATGGATTGAACGGGGTTCAATCCGAATTCACTGCAAATTCACCAGCACGAGCACCAAGCCCTTGCCTGTGGAGAGACCGGTCATGGCTTTGCCGATGATGCTGCCAGAGGCGCGGGCGCGGTCGATGGCTTTCATGCCGTGGCCGGGCGTGGTGGAGGTGGTGATCCTGTCGCCGGGTTGAATCGCGCCGAAGCTTGCATCGACGTGGCAATACACGCGGCCCGTGAGCGCGACGGGATGTTTGCCGTCGGCCTTGGTGCCGGCCTGGCTCATCAACATGCCGGTCTTGACGCCACCCGCGCCGCTGACGACGCCCGCAACGGTGGGGTCGTAGGCGGTCCGGGCGAGGACCAGTGCGCCGGGATTCTTCGGATCGATGCTGACGATCATGCCGGACTGCAATTCGTCCTGCGCCGCGTTCACGTCGAAATTCTCGGACAGGTCGGAGCCGCCGGTAATGGTGAGCACCTGGGTGGTGATGCGACTTTCGCCGCCCTGGTTGGCGTCGAGCACGATGGTAGCGGCCCCGGCGTTGTTGCGGAGGACGAGCTGCGCGCCGTCGTTGAGCACTTCGTCGGCTTGGAGCGTGGCCATCTCAACGCCCGCGCCGTTGTAGAGCGCGAGGTAGCCACCGCCGCCGGTGCCGACTTCGGCATCGAGCTGGATGGTGCGCGCGCCGTTGGCCTGGTACATCTGGATCTGAGAGCCGCCAGAACCCTCCGCTCCTTCCGCGACAATCGTCGGCGCGCCGCCGTCCACGTCGTAAAGTTCGAGCGTGCCGCTGAGAGGGCCGCCGTAGGCGCGGAGGCGCGGGCTGCCATTGGTGTTGCGGAGGCTGAGAGCGCCGGAGCCTTGTCCTTCGTTACCGTAGAGGATCGCGCCGACGTTGCCATCCGCCGTGTGGAGCGTGAGCGTGCCGCCGGTGTTTTCGCCTTCGAGCACGGCGCGGCTGACTCCGTTGGTGTTGTTGAGGGTCAACTTTCCTCCGGTCGAACCTTGGGCGGTGAGGTTCACGGCGGTGGCGTTATTCGCCAGGCTGTTGTTCAACCACAGTTCTCCCCAAGTAGCGCCGAACAGGCGGATTTGCTCCAGACCATCGGTGCCGTAGGTGCTGATTTGGCTGCCGCCGCCGATGATGCTGACGCCCGGGGTTCCCGCCGCCGTGCGATAAACGTCGAGGCGTCCGATGACGGAGGGTGAACCAAGGTCCAGATCATCGCCGAGTTGGACGGAGGTGACGGAGTTGTTCGGGAAATTCACCGGGCTTAACACGCCGGGCGCGAGTTTGGCGGTGGTGATGGAGGCGTCGGGCACGGTGTTCGCCATGAGCGCGTAGCCGACGGAGACGATGCGCTGGTCGGGCGTGAGCTGCTGGAAGCCCGCGCCGCCGTTGAACCACACGCGCAGGCGCACGTCGGCATTGGCGAAGGCGCTGGCGGGCAGCGCGGTCATGTTCGCCAGCGCGGTGTCGCCGAGCGTGGTCATGACGAGGCCGTTGGCGACGGACAGGCTAACGGCGGCGGTGGGTTCGGTGTTGGCGGGGGAGCCGTCGTTCTTCCACAGGAGTGTGGGGCCGACGCCTTGCACGAGGGCGAACTTGAACTGGCCGCTGCCGCCGAAGTTGGTGTTGTTCATCAGCACGCGGCCTTGATAGCTGATCATCGTGGGCACCTGGGCGTTCGCGGCGGCGACGATCAGGCTGGCGGCGGTGAGCGCGAGAAGCGTGCGAGCGGCGAGGAAGTTTGGAGTGGTCATAAGATCTGGGTTAGGTCGATGGGTTGAAAAGTCGGGAGGGTTCAGGGCTTGCGCAGACGGTAGAAGCGTTTGGCGAGATCGTGGGGCACGGTGAGGGTTTTCACGGAGCCGTTGTCATTGATGACACCGGGCGTGCTCGACCACGAAGCCGGGGTCGCGTCGAGGGAGTCGGTGTGTTCGAGCACAAAGTCGGTGGCCGGTGACGCCCACGAGAGCAGCACGTTCGCGCCGCCGAGGGTCACGCTCAGTTGCGGCAGGCTCGTGGCCGGGCCGAGATTTTCCAACGCCCAGAAGCCGGGAATAATCCGGTAGCTGGCGCTGGTGGGCGCTGTCACGCCGACGTCGCTCTGGCCGAGGGTGGCGTTGAGGACGTAACTCGCGCTGGCTTGCGCGCCGCCGCCGGCATCGAGGGTGAACCAGTCGATGAGGGTGACGGTGCGGCCATCAACCGCCAGCACCAGCAGGGTCAGGGCGAGGAATAGAGTTTTCATGGTTTAATCAAATGATGGTGAGTGAAGGTCGTCAGGGTTTGCCGATCGTCGCGTTCCCGCGCGTGGCGCGGAGCGTGAGGCCCTTGGTGATGGTCTGCGGTTCGTTGTAGCTACCGGAACGCAGCAGGACAATGTCGTCAGGATCGTTCACGAATGCGATGCCTCTGGTGAGTGTCCGATACCGGCTGGTGCTGCTGCCAGCGTTCAAGTCGTTGCCGGTGGTGGCGACGAAACGCGTGCGCCCAGTGCGGACCGTGGTGCGGTCGCTGTTGGCGGTGTCGGTCCAGCGATCCATCTGGTCGGGCGTGAAGCGATCGGTGACGTGCTGGCGGTTGTGGTAGGACATGAGGTTCCACCACATGTTGTCCACGTTGGCGGCCTGGGTGCCGTTGAGGCCGGCGTAGTTGAGGCCGTAATTGCCTTGGGCAATGTCGTTCTGCGAATCCCAGCAGTCGTGGTCGAGGATGGTATCGGCCACGCCGTCGCTGCCACCGCCAATGAGCTGGGCGCAACTGCATCCGTTCGTGCAGGTGGAGTCGTTGGCGTTGAGATTCTGCCGGCCGTTGAAGGTGTGGGAGAGGTTGAAGTAATGCCCAATCTCGTGGAGCACGGTGCTGGAGTTGGTGTAGCCGCGCACGCCGTTGACGAGGATGATCTGTTCGTCGGGGAAGGAGCAGACGTTCCAGTTCGCGCCGCCGAACTGCACGATGTAGATGTTCACCGCATTGGCGTCCCATCCGTAGGTGGCGGGGTTGGCGATGGCGTTGGCCTCGAACTGATCCTTCAGCACGCCTCCGTTGGTGGCATTCACGAAATCGACGCTGTAGTACTGGCTGGGGCCGGAGTTGAACTGGTTCAGGCCGCCGACGTTTTGGACGGCGTTGCCGTTCCATTGGAGGCGATAGCCACGCTGGAAGCTTTGGAGCATGGCGTTCATTTCCGCAAAGCAGATGGCGAAGCTGGCGTCGTTCACGCCGGACTGCCGCGCGCCGGTGGCAGGGTTGAGCACGGCCTTTACGTCGAGGCGGATGGTGACATCGGCGCGGGCCGGGGGGGCAAGCGCGACAAGCAAACAACCGAGACAGAGGAGAGTATGAAGTTTCATAAGTTATTTTCCAATGACGGCATTGCTGCGGGTAGCGCGGAAGCAAAGAGGTTTGCTGATGGATTGAGGTTCGTTGTAGCGCCAGGACGGACGAGCACGATGTCGCCACCGCCGCCGCTGGTGGCCGTGAACGGCGTGGCGGCGAGGAGGTTGACCTGATTTGGCCGAAGCTGGAACCGCGGATCGGCATTCACGTAGGCTTGGAAATTAATGTTCGTAAACCAATCCGACGGCTGCATGTAGAAGAGGCTGGGGCCGTTGGTGCCGCCCTGCGTCGGCCCGACGATCTCGATGATTTCATCCAGGCGAAACCGGTAGCCCCGGCTGTAGCGCGTCATCCAGGTGTTGGCATTGGTCACGGACTCGCGGATGCGCGCGTCCGTGATGCCGGACGGTCGAACGCCGGTCGTGGGATGGAGGATGACCTTCACCGACAGGCGCATCTCGATGGTTTGCGCCCGGGCCGCGCTCAAGGCGGCCGCGACGACGAACAACAGGACAAACAGCGTTTTCATAAGTTGAGGCCGGAGAGCCGGCCTACACTCTGTTCATCGGGAACGGTGCCCGGGTGTGGCAAAAAATCTTTGCGCCCGTGAAAATTCAGGGCCGGAAACTTTTTCTGCCACACGCGCCGGCTTTCCCCGATGAACAAGATGGAACGCACACAGAAGAACGCTCCATGCCCTTATGAGAAACCTGATAAACCAATTCCGTCCCGCCCTGACCGGCTGCCTGTTCGCCGCCGTCCTGCTGGGGCTGTCGGTCTCTACCCAAGCCGCCGAGATCGTCCGCGATGGCACCCTCTATCCTTCGGAGCCGATTGCCGTGGGCAATTTCGGCACGGACATCGCCTTGTTCAATGACACGGTCGTCGTCGGGAACTGGATCGAGGAGCGGGCCTACGTTTATCGGCGCACCGGCGGGGTGTGGAGCGAGCAGCACAAGTTCGTCAATACCGGCAGCAGCGTGGAATTTGGGAACGCCGTGGCGGTTCACGGCGATTGGATGGCCATCGCCGCGCGGCAGGGAGTTCGTTACACCAACAACTCGGGAGGCGTGCCGATCGGAGTTTCCCAAGCCGGCGCAGTGAAACTACACAAGCGCGATCTCAGCGGCCAATGGAACTTCGAGGCGGAGATCGGATCGCCCATTCCGGTCATTGGCGGGCAATACGGGAACGCCGTGGCGCTGACGAGCAACCGGCTGGCCATCACGCAGCTCTACAAACGCGACGCCGTGAACAGCGGCACCGTCCACCTCTACGAGCCCAGTTCCTCCGGCGGCTGGTCGCTGGAAGCCAGCAAGCTGCCGTTCAACCCGACCAACAATTCCGAATTCGGTTTCGCCGTGGGGCTGGCCCGGAGCGGTGACCGGGTGGTGGTGGGCGCGCCCAAGGAATACAGCAGCAGTTCCAACGTCAACAGCACGCCGATCTACAACAAGCCCGGCGCGGGCGCGGCCTACATCTACCGGCGTGAGGTGACGGCCAATCCTGTTCCGGCAACGAACTGGGTGCAGGAGGCGTATCTGAAAGCCTCGAACCCGGACCAGAACGACTGGTTCGGCTACGCGGTCGCGATGGACGAAACCGGCGACACCGTGGTGGTCGGCGCGCACAATGAGGACGGCAATTTCTCGGGCGTCAACGGCGGGCAGGGCAACAACGGCGGTTCTCTCACGTTTGATCGCGGAGCGGCCTATGTTTTCGCGCGCACGCCGGGCACGACCAACTGGAGCCAGGTGGCCTACCTGAAACCGTTCAGCATCAACACGAACTCCGCCGGTCTCGACTACTTCGGCTGGTCCACCGCCATCTCGGGCGACACCATTCTCGTCGGCGCCTACAACGGTGCTCGGGACGCCACCTACGTTTTCGCGCGCAGCAACGGTGTGTGGACCACGCGCCAGCGCCTGACCAACTCCGGCCCGGCGAGTGTCGGCTTCGGCTATGCCGTGGCCATTGAGGGCAACGTCGCCGCCATCTCCGCCCAGCGCGACAGCACGGGGGCGAACCGCGCCGGCGCTGCCTTCGTCTATAGCGGATTCGCCGATGCCCCGCCGTTGCCCAATCCCACCGTCGTGTTCCAATCCGGTGGCGCGGCGGTGGACCTCACCTTCTACGGCACCCCTGGCCAACAATATCTCCTGCAACGCACCGAGAGCTTAAGCCCGGCGAACTGGATCACGCTCCAAACCCTCACCGCCGCGCCGGATGGCAAAGTCACTTACATCGATGCGAACCCGCCCACCGGCGGGGCCTTCTACCGCATCACGCCTCCGTGATTATTCGCCGTGATTATTCTTGGTGGAACGGATCGCGCCGCGACAATACCAGCCCGCGCAGAGCGGGCGGCGCGACGGCTCGCAGCGCGAGCCGCTCCACCTTTTCACGCGGCGGCCTTTGCCTCAGGGCGTGTTCCTGATTGAATCCGTTTCGTGTCATCGTTCATGGCCACCGAACTCACACGCTGCGACGTTTGCGGCGCAAGGCTTCCCGTCGGCACGCCGGCGGGATTCTGTCCGTTCTGTGTCGCGGACGACGAGGTGCCCGATGAGCCGACGACTCGCGTGCTCGGTGATTGCGAGTTGCTCGAAGAGATCGGTCGCGGCGGCATGGGTGTCGTCTGGCGCGCACGCCAGCGTGCGTTGAATCGCGATGTGGCCGTGAAGACTCTGCCCGGCGGTGACCTCGCCGGGGCCGAGGCCCGCGCGCGGTTCCGCAACGAAGCGCAAGCTACCGCGCGGCTCAAGCATCCCAACCTCGTGCCCGTCCACGAAGTCGGCGAATCGGACGGCGTTCCTTACCTCGTGATGGAACTCGTCGAAGGCCGACCCCTCAGCGAAGTGCTCGCCACCAAACCCGCGTCCGCGAAACTCTCCGCCCGCTGGCTGCGCGATGTGGCGCTCGCCGTGCAACACGCCCACGACCAGGGCGTGCTCCATCGCGATCTCAAACCCTCGAACATCCTCATCGAATCCGGCGACGACGGCGGACGCCCGCGCGTCACCGACTTCGGTCTCGCGAAACTCGCCGATGCCGACCACAGCCTCACGAGCACCGGTTCCGCCGTTGGTTCGCCCTCCTACATGCCGCCAGAACAGGCGCGGCGCGGCGAATACACCGCACGCAGCGACGTGTATGGACTCGGCGCGGTGCTGTACTGCGCGCTTACCGGACGCCCGCCGTTCCAGGGCGAATCCGTCGCCACCATCCTCGCGCA
>CAMCCU010000218.1 GCA_945872975.1 Pedosphaera parvula Ellin514 | reverse complement strand
TGGCGCAGGTTGAAGATGTAAACCGCCAGCAGGCCGAAGAGCATGAGGGATTGCGCCCATTGCGTGGTGTCGCGCCAGAACATCCGGAAATCCTTCACCACGAGCGCGCGCACGTCCGGCCCGAGCCAGCGGAGCTGCGCCACGGCGCGTTCGGCCAGACCGAGACCATACGCAGCTTCGCGCTGGCGTTGTTCGCGACGATGAAACCATTTCCAGCGCGCAAAGACACTCGCGCGGCTTTGCACCGTGGACGCGGCGTCATAGAAGAGATTGCCCATCTGCGTGAAGGCAAGCATGCCAAAGAACGCGACATGGCTGAGCAGCACGAGCATGAAGAACCCGGCCGCGAGCACCGCGCCATTCGCCCACTGAAGCACGCTCGACGAGAGCCAGTAGCTGGGGATGAAGGCGAACTCGGCGAAGCGCGTTCGTGAGAGCATCTTGTCCAGCACGCCGAGCACGCGCGTCTCGGTGGATTCCGCAGGGATGGGTTCCGGCCTGAACCAAACGGCAGCGCCAAGAATGATGGCGGTGAGCGAGACCATGGCGAGCACCTGGAACAAACGGCGGTCGAGATAGCGCGCGAGGTTCACCGCGCAGAAGGAACCGATGACCGCCGGCAGCACGATGAACATCGCGACGAGCACGACGGTGACGGGATAGAAATGCCACGCCACACCGCGCGTGTTCCCATACGCGCCGAGCAGCGGAGCGATGAGGAAGACGAACGCCCACGAGGCGAGCAGCGTGGATTCGAGAAACTTCCACTGGAAGATCGTGCCGGACGGGACGGGCATGGTGAGGAGAAAGGAGGTCTCTCGATTCCGGAAGAGGTTCGTGTAGCTGATGATGAGATTACTGATGAGCAGCAGCGTGAAAAGGAAGGCGAAGAGGAGGAACATGAGGCGTTCCGTAAGCGGCGTTCCGAGGCCTGGGAATTTTCCGATGAACCTCAGCCCCATGTAGAACATCCAGTAGGCGAGCGCGAGATAGCCGGTGACAAAGGTGAACGTAACGACGGTGAGCAGTCGCGATTGTTCGCTCACGGACTTGAGGCGCCGCCAGAGCGTGAGGGTGTTCACGCGAATGAGCAGGAGCAGCGGGGAGGGTATGGGCTCAGAGGATGTCATGCGCGTGATTCGTCCCCACCGGATTAGCAGCGACGAGGCGTCACGGCAATGGGGAAGGAGTGGGGCACACGCGAGATAGCGGTGGCTTCGCTTCCATCAATCGAGAAGTCCTCCAACAAAAAAGAGACCGGGCTTTCGCCCGGTCTCTGTGAATTCAATCCGTCAGGCCGCGGTTACGGCTGGGGAGTATAACGCAGCTCGTAGAACTGCGTCGGCTGGGTCTTTGGAGTTGTCAGCGTCCGGGACGGATTTCCCGCCACAGGAGCGTAAGGACCAGCCACGTTGGTGGAACCGACCAACTGCCAGGTGGAGTCGGCTGTCCAGCTCACCACGGCGTTCGTGCCAGATGATGAGATGGACAGGGACGGTGACACCATGGGAATGGCGATGACCTGGGCACCGAAGACGATATCGGAGCTGGTCGTTGCGCCACCTTGATGGACCTCAATTGCCAGGGTGTGAGTTCCCGCCGTCGCTGTGAGCGGCAGGCTCAGGAGCGTGGCTTCACCGGCAGTGGTTGCCTTTGTCGCATAGGCAACTGCGCCGCTGGCCATGTTCAAACGGCCAAACTCAACGCCGTTGAGGTAGAATACCGCGCCGTCATCGATGATATGCGCGAGGGCGTAAGACATTCCAGCGCCCAAAGCCGGCAAGGTCACTGACTTGCGGAAGTAGGCGGTGACGAAGTCCGGCGGAGTGTTGGTGTTCGGGGGAATCACCGTGGCGATCGGCGTGGGGAAGAGAGCGATCACGCCGGCTGACGTTTCCGTGCCGAACAGTGCATTGCCAGTTTCCCAACCAGCGCCGCCGGTCGTCGTCCAATCCGGAGAGCCGTCCAGGTTGTTCGTGTTGAACGACCAGGTGGAGTTCCAAGCGTCGATGACCTGCACCGTGGTGAGGGCGACCGTGGTCGGGTTCGGATCAAGCAGGTTCGGTGTGCTGCGGTTGTCGGTGACACCCGTGATGGTGAGCGTGCTGTTGCCAGCAGCGCGAGCCGAGGTGGTCAGCGTGACCACGTTGTTCGCGAGCACGGCAGCCGTTACGCTGGCACCACCTGAGAGGGTGTAGTGGCTCGTCAGACCAGCGCCGAGGCTGAGCGCCTTGCTGAAGGTCAAGACGACCGTGGTGTTGTTCGGGCCGACGGCGCGAGTGAGCACCGGACGGACCGTATCCGCACTAATCGTCACGATGGCGGCCGCGCTGGTCGCGGCCGGCGGCGTGTCGTTGTTCACAGTGCAGGTGTAGCTGCCAGCGTCAGCAGGAGCGGCGTTGGAGATGGTGAGGCGCGCGGTGGTGGCTCCGGAAATGTTTCCACCGTCCGCGATTTCAGTGACTCCCTTGAACCACTTATATTGCAGGGTCGGCGATCCGGCTGCCACGACGCTCAACTGAACGACGGCACCTTCGTTGGTGCTGACGCTGGACGGATTCTGCGTGATGCTCGGAGGGACGCCGAGGGCCGGGAAGGACGCTTTGAAGTTGTCGATCTCGTTGGCGTTGTCCGGGGAGCCGGAGCCATTGTCATCCGCAAAGAGGATGTAGAGATCGGCTTCGGCATCCCAAGGGGTCGCACCAAAGTCGATGCTCGCCGTTTTCAATCCCGTCACGCCGTCGCCGGAGATCCCGGGGATTTGCACCCAGCTATTCGGAGCACCGGAGAAGCTGAAGTAAACGAGATGACCGAGCGTTTCTTCGACGACTGCGGCTTCCACCGTCAGGTTGTAGGAAATGTCGAGGGCTGGTCGGACGGCACCTGATTTGTTCCGGAGATGGGCCATGATGACGTTGCCCGCTGTGCCAGTCGGGCGGGTAATCAAATAACCACCAGCGCTTGCCCAGTTGGCTTGCCCGCCAGCTCCAGGAGGAGTGCCAGCAGCTTCGGCGATCGGGAGGATGATGGTGGCGGCGTCCAAGGTCTGAACCTTCGCATCGAACAGAGCCGTCGTATCAGCGACGCCGTCAGCACCGCCAGCAAACGTGACCGTGGAGAATTCCAACGAGCCCGGAGCGGAGTCGAACGTGTATGTCGCGCTGCCGGTCGGGCCGACGACGACGGAGGTATTCACCACATCGGTGTCAACGAAGGTGCCCGCAGGGGTCACGTTGCCAGACAAGTCGCTGATGCCGCCGTTATCATGGGAGATCGTGATGCGATAAACGTTGTCAGCCGACCATGGGTTATCCGTGGTCAGGATGATGTTGGTGGTGTTAACAGAAGTGGCTTCGAGAACTCCCAAGACCTCGTTCGCATCAGCCACATTTACGATCACATAGGTGAGGATCGGGAGATCCGTAAAGACGGTGCCGCAAGCCAGGCCGTCGTTACAAAGTTCCTCGTCCACGACCAAAATAATCTGGTTCGGGTTGGCACCCAGGCGAGCACGGAGCAGTCGAGGCGCAACGGTGTCAGCGGTGATTTCAATGTGAGCGCTCGTGCTGTCCACGCTACCGAACGGGCTGCTGACCGAGACGTAGTAATCGGCGGTGTCCGTCAGTTGGGCGTTGGTGATGACCAGGGAGGCGGTTGCCGCAGAGGGATTGGCAGTCGTATCGATCGAGCCAGTTCCGATTTTCACCCATTGATAGACCAAGCCGCCGCCGTTCGCCACGACCGTCAGGCTGACCGTGCGACCAACGATGTTCGTGGTGTTCGAGGGCTGGGTGACAATCGTCGGCGGGGGCGGAGTGGAACCGATGATGAAGTTATCGATGGAGTAGGAACCATCGGTGCCGCCGTTGCCGTTGTCGTCAACCCACATGATGTAGAGGTTGCCGCCAGCCGGCCAACTGCCGAAATCAACGGACGCCGAGATGCCGCCGGCGGCCGGAGTCACTTGTGTGAACTCAGGCAGCACGGTCCAGCTTCCAGGTTCTCCGGTCTGGCTGTAGTAGGCATGGTGACCACCGATCTCCGCGTCTTCACTCGCGAAGGCGTTTGGCAGCCCTAGGTCGTAAGAGACTGGAATGGCACCGCTCAGGGTCGCGCCGGAGGTGTTTTGGATGGTCGCCATCAGAATTGTGTAGGCGTTGCCAGTCGGACGGGTCACCAGAAAGCCGCCTGGATTCCACTGGGCCGCAGCATTGCCAGCCGGAGCAGCCGCACCGTTGATTACTTGGGCGGTAATCGCGGCTGCGCTGTTCGTCTTGGCAGCGTCATCCAACGCAACGAGAGTCGTAAACGTGGCGCCGCCTCCGGGAACGTTAAGAGATGACCAATCCACAGCGAGTGGACGGGTGTTGAAAGATTGAATTGCGCCGGTAGGGACGGCTGCCTGAACGATGGAGGCAGCAACGCATGCCGCGCCTACCAACAGGGATGTTAGTGTTTTTTTCATGTTTGAGGGTTGTATGGAACGGACGACCGACGCCACTTCTGTGGCGGAACAGGAACCAGTTCCTGAGTTTGTTAGTGCACGCATAACTTTTCAGCTACCTATCGGCAGGAGACAACACGACAAGCACCGCACCCGCGGCGCCACGATAGCTCATGCCAATTTTGATTATCTGAGAGTGGATCTAGGTAATCACAGGCCCCGGTTGATTGCAAATTCGAAATTCTTTGAAATGGCCGGTATTCGGGCTGAAATTCATCGTTGCCTGCCCCGTTTTCGGCCCTTAATCTTTCCCCCGATGAAACATCAGCTCGATTTCGAGAAGCCCATCGCAGAACTGCAGCGCAAGCTCGAAGAACTGACCAAACACCGCGACACCCACTCGATCGGCATCGATTTCGACGAGGAAATCGCCCGGATGGAGGAAAAGATCGCAGAAACCCGGAAACAGATCTTTTCCAATCTAACCGCCTGGCAGCGCGTTCAGCTGGCCAGGCACCCCAAACGTCCGTTCACGCTCGATTATCTGGGCTCCACATTTTCAGACTTCCAAGAACTGCACGGCGACCGCCTCTACGCCGATGACCGGGCGGTGGTCGGCGGCTTCGCGCGACTGGGTGGCCATAGAGTCGTCGTCATCGGCACCCAAAAAGGCCGGGACACGAAGGAAAACATCCGGCGAAATTTCGGTTCAGCCCACCCGGAAGGGTATCGCAAGGCCCTCCGCTTGATGCGGTTGGCGGATAAGTTCGGCCTGCCCATCGTCACGTTGATCGACACGGCGGGTGCCTATCCTGGCATTGGTGCTGAGGAACGGCACATTGCCGAGGCCATCGCCGTCAATTTGCGCGAGATGATGCTCCTCGAAGTCCCGATCATCGCCGTGGTCATCGGCGAGGGCGGTTCCGGCGGCGCGCTTGGCATCGGCGTGGCGGACCGCGTGCTGATTCTCGAAAACTCCTACTATTCCGTGATCAGCCCGGAAGGTTGCGCTGCGATTCTTTGGAAGGACCGCGCTGCGGCTGCTAAAGCTGCGGCCGCGTTGAAGATTACGGCGAAGGATTTGCTGGAACTGGGACTGGCCGACGAAGTGGTGCTCGAACCCCTTGGCGGTGCCCAGAACGACCTCGCGATCACCGCCGCCAACTTGAAGGGACAATTGCTGGCGAATCTTGACACGTTGAAAGCGATGTCTGCTGACGAGCGGCTCAAGGCGCGCTACGCCAAATTCCGGGCGCATGGGCGTTTCCTCGAGAAACAGCCTGCCGCAGCCTGATCCACTGCCACTCCTGTGCTCTACCCGTTCACGTTCCAACCCATCTTCAAGGAGCGGGTTTGGGGCGGCCGAAATCTGGAGAGGCTTTACCAGAAAGCGCTGCCGGTCGGTCCTCCAATTGGCGAATCCTGGGAAATCTCAGATCGACCGGAAGGGGTCAGCGTCATCGCCAACGGGCCGCTGGCGGGCAAGACGCTCCGCTGGCTGATGGAAGAACATCGCCAAGCAGTGCTTGGGGCCAGCGCTGCACCCACCGGGTCTTTTCCCGTCCTCATAAAAATCCTCGATGCCCAGGAAACGCTCTCCCTCCAGGTTCACCCGCCCGCTGCGGTCGCCGCCAGCATGGGCGGCGAGCCCAAGACGGAGATGTGGTTCATCACGGACGCGACACCTGACGCCTCGCTCTACGTCGGCCTGAAGAGCGGCATCACGCGTGCGGACTTTGAAGAACGCATCGCCAACGGAACAGTGGCCGACGCGTTGCACCGCCTCCCGGTGAAGGCGGGCGACACGATGTTTCTGCCCAGTGGACGCCTTCATGCCATCGGCGCCGGCAATGTCCTCTTCGAGATTCAGCAAAACTCCGACACCACCTACCGGGTCTTTGACTGGAATCGCGCCGGTCTGGACGGCAAGCCGCGCGAGCTTCATGTCCAGCAATCGCTCGCCAGCATCAATTTCGATGACATTGAGCCGCCGCTGATCCCGAACAAATACTCCCGGAACGAAGTCTTCGCGGTGAAATATCTCCTCGATGATCCGCTGTTTCGCGTGGACGCCTGCCAGGTGAAGCGGGGCAAACGGTTTTACCTCAGCAGCGAGTCCGTTCAGATCGTGGGGATCGTGCGAGGCAAGCTTACCGTCGGTTACAGGGACTCGACCTTGGTGCTAAAGCCCGGTGACTTTTGCCTCCTGCCAGCGTGCCTGGATCGAACGGCGCTCACCGCCGAAGTGCAAACGGAGTTCCTGCACATCCAGCCCAACGTCAGTTAGTCTGCCTCAAGGCTCCACCACTCGCGCGCGATAATGCCGCGCGGCCGCGCCGCCCGTCTCTCCATCCGGCACGATTCGCAGACCGCTCCCTGATGGAGCCACCGGACGATTCTCCCGCACCTCCAGGAATCTCCAGCGGTTCGTCGCGCCGAAACCCGCCAGCCATTCCAACGTCACCATCCGGTTCGGCATTTGCGGATAAAGGATCGAGACACCCTGCGCGTCGCGTTCGATCCCGATCTCCCAAACTTCCGCGCCGTTCACCGGTGATCTCCCTGTGAGATATTCGGTCCAGTTGTCCGCATCATCGCCATCGGGATCGCTCGCCGCCAGCGCCGTCGCCATGTTGGTGGAACCGAAATGCTCCACCTGCCACTGGGCGAATGTTCGATACGCCGCCAGGTCGTTCGTGATCCAGCGCGAGACCAGCGCGATGGCTTGCGTGTCGAGCACGCTGCTGCCTAGCGGCGGCATCCGCCGATTCGCGTCAGGAGTAGAGATCCGCGTCAGGAGCATCGAGAGATTCAGCGAGCCCGGGTGAACGACGGCGTTCGACGGATTGCCCGCCTGATTGTGGAGCGCACCGTGAACCAGCTTCGTGGCGGAGAGCGGCGTGAAGAGGCGCGCATCGAACTGGCCAAGCCCGTTGCCGCCGGGCTGATGGCATTGCGAACAATTCGCCGCGAGATAGGAACGCACGCGCTGCTCGACGCTCACTGAGTCGTCGTCCAGCCGGGCCAGGGCGCGCAGCGAGTAGAGGTTGCTGAGCGGCGCGGAGAAGTAACCGGCGTGGTTCATCGCGCGCAGTTGATTGTCCGTCACGTCGCCGTAGTTGAAATCGCGATTCAACTGCGGCGTGTGAAAACTGAGCGCCAGCCCGCCCTGACTCGCGCGCGTGTGACAGAGCAAACATTCGCTGCGGCCCGGATACCGCCAGACCTGCGTGCGCGTCGTCCCGCCGTCGTGAATCACAAACGCTTCCTCCAGCCCGCCCACCGGCACCAGCGTCGCGTTGGTCAGCGATTCGCCCCAACGATACGTCACGCCGTAAACATCCGATCCATCCGTCCCGCTGTGCCGCACGAGCAGCCGCGTCTCCAGGCGACGACGCGATTCCGGCACGCCGTTCGTCAGCTCCAGCTCGAAATGCTTCACCCACACCGTGCCAGTTGGAAAGGTCCAGTTGTTCGTCGCGCCGAAGGTAATCATGCGATTCGTCGGCACGTAGAACCAGCGCGACTTGATCGCGTTATCCGACCAGAACGGAAGATTCACGTCATACGGCACGAAGCTGGAGTGCGGCGTGAGCGTGGCGAGATTCGTGAAGATGCCCGCGTCCGCCAGCGTGGCCGGCAAAGTGTTCGTCGCCGCCGGCACGGCGATCAATCGCTTGATCGTGTCGTCGTTTTGGTCGGCGGTCAGCACGTCGCCATTCGACGGATCAACTCCAAAAGCGGCGATGCCCGGGTCGTCCGCGATGCGAATGAAGCCGGACACATTCGTGCCGTCATAACGCAGAGACCACACATTGCCGGACACGTAGTCGCCGAAAATGTAGCTGCCATCGAGCGCGGGAATTCGGCCACCGCGATAGACCAATCCGCCGACCACCGCATTGCCCTGGTTCGTCGCCGCGCCGTGGCGATAGCTGAAGGTCGGCGCCTTCAACGCGAGCCCGCCCGGCTGGCTCGCCGCCTTCGGGCCCGCCTCCGTCCCTTCGCGAAACGCCCAGCCGTAGTTGCCGCCCCTGGTGATCAAGTTGATCTCCTCCAGCGCATCAGCGCCCACATCGCCGCAGAAGATCCGGCCCGTCAAGGCGTCGATCGAGAAGCGCCACGGATTGCGGAAGCCCACCGCGAACATCTCCGTCCGCACCGCGCTGGCGCTGACGGCAGCTCCGTTGAACGACGTCGCGCCAACGAACGGATTGTCCGCCGGGATGCGATAGAGGATGGCGCGCCCGA
>CAMCCU010000217.1 GCA_945872975.1 Pedosphaera parvula Ellin514 | reverse complement strand
ACACGCGAGCGCATGTTCATCAAACATCGAGTGACCGATCCCGCCGTCATCCATGATTGGTGCCAGAACATCGACCTGGGCCGAAACCTCCCGCTGCTGGCGATCAGTGATGGTCAAATTGTAGCCGTCGCCACCTTGCACCAGCAACTCGGCGGCTGGAAACGCCACATCGGCCGCGTCAGCGTGATGGTGCATCCGAAGTTCCGCGGTCGCGGTCTCGCCAAGGCGCTGGTCACGGAAATCATTGATGTCGCACGCCAGCTCGGCCTTGAAAAGGTGGAGGCCGAGTTCATCGGCGAGCAGCAGACCGCCATGAAAATGTTTGGCCTGATCGGCTTTCTCCCGCTGCATCGATTGTCCGACTACGTGAAGGACATGGAGGGGATTACCCATGACTATTTCCTGCTCGGGCTTGATCTGAAAACCGACGAGGAATACGCCGGAATGGGTTAGGCAACCGCGGCTTGAATCCAGTCCGTCGTCGAACTTCTTCCTCTACTCCCTCGCATCCGCCCTCTCCATGGCTGCAACTCCTGAAACGTGTCCCAACTGCGGTGCTGACGTGCCGCGTAACGCCCGCGCGTGTCCCGAATGCGGGGCCGACGAGCGAAGCGGATGGTCCGAGGACGCCTACGCTGAGCGACTTGGTTTGCCCGACGACAATTTCAGCTACGACGAGTTTGTGAAGGAGGAATTCGGCGCTGCCAAGAAAGTGCGGCCTCGCGGCATTTCATGGATGTGGTGGCTCGTCGCCATCGGACTTCTCCTCGCCATGATCTGGCCGCTGCTCCGCTCGCTCTGATGAACGACACAACTTCCGCTTCACTGTTGAACCAGCCCGCCGCCGATCCACGTCTTTGGCTGCTCGATCCCGCCGTCACCTTCTTGAATCACGGATCGTTCGGCAGTTGCCCGCGAGCCGTTCTCGAATTTCAGCATGGCATCCGCGAGCGTCTGGAGCGTCAGCCTGTCCGTTTTCTCGTCCGCGACTTGGAGCCGCTTTGGGACGCCGCCCGCGCCGCTCTCGCCGAGTTTGTCGGCGCGAACTCTGATGATGTGGTCTTTGTCACTAACGCCACGACAGGCGTAAACACCGTGCTCCGTTCGTTGCAGCTCAAGGCGGGCGACGAACTACTCGTCACCAACCACGAATACAACGCGTGTCGCAACGCACTGGATTTCGTGGCGGAACAATCCGGTGCGCGCGTGGTGGTCGCGGAAGTTCCGTTTCCGTTGCGATGCGAGGAGGACTTCGTCCTTCCCGTGATGGAGAAGGTAACACCGCGAACCCGGCTCGCATTGCTCGACCATGTCACCAGCCAGACGGGTCTGGTGTTCCCCATCGAACGACTGGTCCGTGAGCTTTCCGCGAGAGGTGTAGATACGTTGGTGGACGGCTCCCATGCGCCCGGCATGGTGCCACTGGACCTGCGACGCATCGGAGCCGCCTACTACACCGGTAATTGTCACAAATGGATCTGCGCGCCGAAGGGAGCCGCGTTACTCCATGTGCGGCAGGACCGGCAGCAGGGCATCCGGCCGCTGGTCATCAGCCATGGTGCCAATTCAAAACGCACCGACCGCTCGCGCTTCCTGATCGAGTTCGGTTGGACTGGAACGTCAGATCCATCCGCCATCTTGAGCGTGCCAGAAGCGCTTCGGTTCATGGCCGGGCTGCTGCCCGGTGGCTGGCCTCAGATCATGCGCCGGAATCATAATTTGGTTTTGGCCGCTCGGAAAATCCTCTGCGCGACACTCGGCATCCAGCCCCCCTGCCCTGACCAATTTCTCGGCTCCCTGGCGGCGTTGCCGATCCCGGACGCCACGACAACGACGCCGTCAAAGTCGCCACTGTATCTGGACTCCTGGCAGGATCAGTTGCTCGATGTTCACCAGATTGAAGTCCCCATCATCCCCTGGCCCGCTGCACCAAGACGGTTGCTCCGTGTCTCGGCGCAGCTCTACACCGCATTGCCTCAATACGAGAAGCTCGCCGGCGCTCTTCGGGAACTTGTCGGGAGGTAGCGGCCGCTTCCCAGCCAAGCCGCAACACATGGAGTTCAATCTTGCGGAAGGAAGCAGAAAGACATTACTGATCCTCCCTATAAACACTTCACTCATGAAATTACAGATGTCGTCTCGCCGCCTTGATTCCCGCGTAAGAAGCGCCGGGTTCCAATCCACGCCCCGGACTCTGGCCCGCACGGTCGCGATCATTACCAGCTTGTTCCTATGCGCCAGCGCCGCCTTCGCCAAGGGCAAGGCGGAGCATGTGATCATCCTGGTGTGGGACGGCATGCGTCCTGACTTCATCACCCCTCAATATTGTCCCAATCTCTACTCGCTCGCGACCAATGGTGTGTTTTTCAACAAGCACCATTGCGCCTACGTTTCCTCGACTGAAGTCAACGGGACTGCGCTCGCGACCGGCGTACATCCCGGACGCAGCGGGGTGATTGCGAACACCGAGTATCGTCCTGAGATCTCCGTCACCGGCACGTTCGCAACAGAAGGCCTCGATGCCATCCGACGTGGAGACATGTTGACCGACGGTCACTATCTCGGCGCAGAAACCCTGGCGGAAATCCTCCAGGATAAGGGCATCCCGACGCTCATCGCCGGCACGAAACCAGTCGTCCTCCTGCACGACCGGTCGAACCATAAAGATTCCCCCGCCGAGAAAGAGTCCGGTCTGTTGTTTGAAGGCAAGACCATCCCCCGTAGCCTCGGCGAAGGATTGCCGAAGGTGAACGACGATAAGAGCTGGCCTTCAAACGCGATCCCGAACACCGCCCAGGACAACTGGACCACCCGGTCACTCCTGCGTGCCTTGTGGAAAAAGAACCTCCCGAAATACACGCTGCTCTGGCTCAGCGACCCGGATAAATCCCAGCACGATGTCGGCGTCGGCGCGCCCAACGCACTGGTCGGAATCGAGTCAAGCGACAAGAACCTCGGTGAAGTCATCAAGGCGTTGAAGGAGCGCGGGATTTATGAAAAGACGGACATCATGGTCGTTTCCGATCACGGCTTCTCCACGATCTCCAAGGGGCCGGATGTCGTCGAGATCCTGAAGAAAGCCAAGTTCCAGGCGTTCAAGAAAAACGAGAACCCGGAGCCCGGCGACGTAATGGTCGTGGGGCTTGGCGGCAGCGTCATGTTCTACGTCGTGGGAAAGAACCAGGACACCGTCGTCAATCGACTGGTCGAGTTTCTCCAGCAATCCGACTTCGCCGGCGTCGTCTTCTCGAGACTTAATATTCCAGGGACTTTTCCGCTGGATTCGGTTCGCTACGGTGCCACCAACGCCGGCCCAGACGTCATGATTTCGATGCGCTGGACTTCGGAGAAGAACGAGCACGGCGCGCCCGGCATGTTCTATTCGATGGACGGCACGAAGGGCAAAGGCAGTCACGCCTCGCTCTCGAAGTGGGACATGCACAACACGCTAGTAGCCGCCGGCCCAGACTTCAAACGCGCGTTCATCAACGAAACGCCAAGCGGCAACATCGACGTCGCGCCGACCGTTCTCCATCTGCTCGGAGTCAAGCCGCCGAAGCCAATGGACGGACGTATCCTCCGCGAAGCCCTCGCCGACGGAGGCGAGGCCCCAAAAGCTGTCACGCAAACGATCGAAGCCAAGCGCGAACTCGGACTCTTGCGCTGGAAACAGTATTTGAAATTCACCGAGGTGGATGGCGCGGTTTACTTCGACGAAGGCAACGGAGAACCGCTGATTAGAACATCCGGTGCTGGAGATTGATGTTCCCGCATTCCTCCGAAAACAAAAAGGCCGCCCCGCATCTCACGGGACGGCGCTGTTTAGCCTGACAGAACTTTCAAGAGTTCCGGCTAGGCTTCAAAACTCTTTCCGCAGCCGCAGCTGCTCTTCGCGTTCGGGTTGGAAATCTTGAATCCGCCACCCGTCATCGCATCGGAATAATCGATGACCGCACCTTTGAGGTAGTCGGCGCTCACTGCATCCACCAGAACACTGACTCCGAAGAACTCGATGGTCAGGTCGTTGTCGCGTTTCTCGTCGAAGACCATCCCATACTGCATGCCGGAACATCCGCCGCCTTCGACATAGACGCGGAGCGTTTTCCCCACGTTCTCCGGCTGATCAGCGATCATGGAGCGCACCTGTTCCGCCGCACTCTGCGTGAGGCTCACGGCACTCTGCTCTTGATCAACTTTTGCTGTCATCATGGGTCACGGTAACAAGCAGCTTCCGGAGTGTCAACGGCTCCACCTGTGAGTTTTTCGACGGAGACCTTGATCGCCCACTCCGGGCACCGCGCTTAAACTATCGCCTCGATGCCGCGCCGAGAGCACTCGGAATTTCCGCGACCTGATCGCTTTTCAACCAACCGGCGCGACCGGCCTCATCGCGAACTTGAATCCAAGTCTGCTTTTGATCGCCGCTCACCAGGTCCATCTTGTCGAGGAGGGTCAGCTCAACTCCGTCACGCAGTTGGTGCAACACCTCCGCGTCTTTCAGCGGGCCGTTGCGAACAATCGCTTCAGGCACAATGACGACTGCCCCGGCCCGGCTCCAGTGAGATGCTGCTGTCGTCGCGCATCCGATCAACAGCATCGTCACCACTCCAACGGTGGCGGTGTAACCACTGACCGCACCGCGCGATCCCGGCCGCGCCTCGCGCCACGCCAACAGGCCAAACCAACTCCAAAAAGCGACCCCGGCGAGAAGCGTCCACTCATTCACCGTCAGCGCGGACAGCGTGCGATAAACGATCGAGCCCGGAGCGGACTCGCTGCCGGAGACTTTCTTCCGCACGAACTGCAGGTTGAAGCGGACGCCTGGTTCGCGCGGCGCGAGACGTTCCGCTTCCCGATACGCGGCAATGGCGCGACCCATCTGCCCCGCCTTGAACCAGGCGTTGCCGAGATTGAAGTGCAACGTCTCGGAGCGCGGATTCGATTCCAGCAATTTCCCATAAGCCGCCGCCGCTTCGGCGAAGTGACTCTGCGTGTAGAGTTCGTTCGCAGCGGCGAAGGTTGGCGTGGAATTGGCCGCCTGCGACCCCGGCGCGAGCAGGGACACGAGCACTATAATGAAAAACAAACGGCGGATTGGAGCACTCATGACGCAAACTTCTGCAATTCCTGGAGAACACCCTCGAGCTTCGGAATCAGCGCAACGAGTTCCTGGCTGCTCTCCACCGGCGCGTAGCGCGCGACGTTACAGGCATGGAAAAGCTCGTGCAGTGTCTTCACCGCGTCATCGGACAACCCCCGTCCGCGGAGGCGTTCGTCCACGATGGCTTCGGTAATCGCAGTCGCGGGAAGGTCGAGGCGTTCCCCGACCTGCTCTTGCAACAGGCGGAACAGAACCGCGAAGAACTGGTCCGACTGGCGGGCGGCGGCATGAGCGCACAGCTCGTTCATGCCTTCCCGGACGCGTTGCGCGACCTCGCGCTGACGACGCTGCCGCGGGTTGTTGGCGATCGATTCGTTCCGCTTGCGATTCACGAGCAAAGCCAGCCAGACGAGGACGGGCACGCTTTGGAGAACGAGAAACCCTGAACGGCTGTACAACGGCGAAGCCGCGCTGGTGGAAGCTTCGAGCCGGTGCCGAATCCCAATGATGTCATCTGCGGCTTGTGGCGCATTACCAGCGGCCAAATTAGTCAGGCTCGGAAGCGGCGTTGCCGGGGTTCCAGACGGGCGAACTGTCAGCGGGATGGACGGCCCGGTCAGAGTTCGATAGGTCTTCGAACTCGTGTCAAAGAAGCTGAACAGGACTGGCGGCAAAACTTTGATTTCATGATTTTGAGGGATGATGACCTGCTCGAAGCTCTTCTTCCCCACCAGGCCCAGCTCATCGCTTGTCTCGGCTTTTGAGGTCGCAGGGTA
Source organism: Pedosphaera parvula Ellin514 (assembly GCA_945872975.1). Classification (GTDB taxonomy): domain Bacteria; phylum Verrucomicrobiota; class Verrucomicrobiia; order Limisphaerales; family JADJPG01; genus JADJPG01. The sequence continues at coordinate 2,834 of CAMCCU010000217.1, read as the reverse complement.
GGTCGTGAAATCGCGCCACTGGGTTTGCGCAGGATACAGAATGGAATCGATCGGCCCGCGTCCGGAGATTTGCACACGCACCGTGATTGGGTCGCCGACACCGACATTGGTCGGCCCGGCAGAGACGGACAGTTGGTAATTGCCAATCGCACCGTTGAAGCCTTCTGGAATGTTTTGCGATGGAAGCGGCAGCACCTTCATCGGAGCGGTCGCGCTGGTGAGCGTGGTCGGGCGCGGTTGATACTGCTGTCCGCCGCCGAAGAACGACTCGAATGGATCGCGGCTCCGGCGCTGATTGGCGATCGGAATCAGGACGGTGAGGCCCCCCTCCACCGGGCCGAGAGTGAGGTTGCCGCTGCGTGCCGCCGAGGCGGCGAGTTTGAAGACCGCCAGGTTGTAAGTCGTGTTCCCGATTCGCGTCTGCGTCTGGGCCGGCTTCGGCATCTGGCCCACGGAAAAACCTTCGGCTTGGAGCTGCGGCATGGAGATTTCACGGGCGGTCTGCCAATAAAGATGAACCTCGACTGGGAATGGCTCTCCAACGAAGACCTCCGTCTTCGGAACAATCAAGCGAAGGAAGGCGAGGTTGGTAATCGACGTCACCGGGTTGGATTCCGCCGCGCTCGTCGGGATGATCTTCAAGGCCAGCGCTGATGAAGTCATCGCCTTGCCACCCGCCTGCACCTGCATCGGAGGAATTGTCACATCACCGACCGTCTGCGCGATCAGCGTGTAGGTGTAGGTCTGTCGCGAGGTTTGCTGGCCGTTCGCGAACGAAAAGGATGAGGATTGATTCACTCCCGGCGCGACCGCGAGGTTTCGAAACGCGGGCAGCGTGGGAGTGCCCGTGGGATTGGCGCCTTCAAAGATGAGGCTCAAGGTCACCGTCTCTCCCACCGGCACGACGTTGCGATCGAGCGTCGCCGTGAACGAAGGCGCAGCCACGCTGCCGCAAACAGCCAGCAACATCCAACATGCCACGCCGATGGTTGGCCAGTTCCATCGGAACCCGCAAATATTCAGCATGAAAGTTAATCGGCTCTTCATCATCAATTCTACGAGGGAAAGTGTGGCGCAATTCTCAAGCGCGGGGCAAGCGGAGAAGTCTCGCCGCCATATGGAAGCGGCCGACCTGCTCGGACACGTCGTGAACCGCGTCACTGTCGCAGGCGTCAACTACGGCCCTCGAGCCAGCGCTTCCACCGCGTCATCACTCCGTAGATTCCACTGCGCCATGCTCAGCATAAAGGCCGGCAGCAATGCCCGGCCTTTCTATTTTCCAGCACCGGCAATTCCCACAGCGAGCCGTCCGCAAAACGGAATGGAACAGACCTCATGCTTTGCTATCCTAGGACGCACTCGATGAAAACTGTCGTATTCCAATCGTTCGTCCACGGCACCGCCCCAGCCCATCTTGGCCCTGGCCCAAGAGCAGGCGTCACTCCGCTGGCAGACTTGAACCGCGCGCTCAACGACGCATTCGCCAGCGCGCGACTTACCGGAACGCAGGCTGACCTCATCCGTGCCACCCTCCTGCTCTGGCACAATCATCACGATGCTGCGCACCGCATCGTGCAAGACATGGAGACGCCCGACGGCAACTACATCCACGCCATCCTCCACCGGCGCGAGCCTGACTATTTCAATGCGAAGTATTGGTTTCGGCGCGTCGGACACCATCCCTGCTTCAGCGAACTGGCCCTGCGCGCGGCGGACATCCTCCGGAAGAGCAGCTCAGAATCGCTCATCAAAGATCTACTTCCACACGGGAAGTGGGATTCATTCGCCTTCGTGGGCGCGTGCGAGGCCGCGGCTTCAACATCCGTCCCGGCGCACGAAACGTTGCGTGAGATCCAACAGGTGGAGTTTGAAGTTCTGATCGATCACCTCTACCGATGACGACGCGGTTCAGGATGACCGGATGCACCCGTCGCCAGGTCACCATCGAACAGCCATTCCGCGATGGACAAATCCAGCACTTGCCCGTAGCACTGCGGGACTCATGCGAACCCGTGCAATCCTACTGGCTGTCGCCACATTCATCGCGACTGCTTCCATCTCCTCTTCCCAGGAATCCAAGCCCGCCACCAACATCCCGCCGCGGCGCGCGGCCCAATCTCCGCCACTTGTATCGCCGGAGCTTCTCGCGGACGGCGGCGTCACCTTCCGCTTCAAGGCTGCCAAGGCAAGCGAGGTAAAAGTCTCCGGCCAGTTCGGACCCGAGACGGCGATGACGAAGGACGACCAGGGCGTGTGGTCCGCCACGGTTCGTCCCGCGCCGGCTGGCGTTCACGAATATCGTTTCGTCGTCGATGGCTTGAGCGTCATCGATCCGCAGAACTCCGCCGTGAAACCGCAACGGTGGCCCGGCGTGAGCATTCTGCATGTGCCAGCCTCCCCCGCCGCACCGTGGGATTTGCAGGACATCCCTCACGGCACCATCCACGAGCACACCTACAACTCGAAGGCGCTGGGCAAGTGGCGGCGGATCTTCGTTTACACTCCGCCCGGCGCGGCATCCGCCGGACGGCTGCCGGTGCTCTACCTCGCCCACGGCTACAGTGACAACGAGGCCACCTGGACGGTGCATGGCAAGGCGCATTGGATCATGGACTTGTTGATCGCCAGCAAAAAGGCCGTGCCCATGATCCTCGTGATGCCGGATGCTCATGCGCTGCCGCCCGGCGCGGCTGGGTTCGGAGAGTATGGCCCGGCCAATTCCGCCGCGCTCTGCCGCGAGCTGCTCGAAGACATCATCCCCTTGGTTGAACGCACCTATAAAGTTTCAGCGAAACCCCGCGCACGCGCCTTCGCCGGCCTCTCCATGGGCGGGC
>CAMCCU010000216.1 GCA_945872975.1 Pedosphaera parvula Ellin514 | reverse complement strand
CGGGCAAACTTCTCCAGAAGAACTTCCGCCGCCGTATTGAGGCAGCGTTCGGACGCTGGACGCAATGGGAGTTTTGGCCGGCGTGGCTGTTCTACGTGCCAGTGGGGGCAAACTACCTTCGACTCGCACTGAAGTATCGCGGCTTCACGGTGCCGACCGCAGCGAACCCCGGCATCTTCTCCGGCGGATTTGTCGGTGAATCCAAGATCGCAACGCTTCGCGATTTGACGGCAACCAGTCCGGAGTTCACGGCGGAAGCCCACTTGCTCGAAGGCTCGACGCCGACGGCGCGTCTCGCGTTCCTTCACCGCCACTGCGAAGAGCATCGCATCAACTATCCGTTCATCCTCAAGCCCGACGTGGGCCAGCGCGGTGTCGGCGTGAAGCTCATCCGATCACCGGAACAGGCGTCGGCCTACCTTCAACAAACGGCCGCGCCGCTCGTCGTCCAGCGTTACGCTCCAGGGCCGAAGGAAATCGGCGTGTTCTACTATCGCTTCCCGCACGAGGCGCACGGACGCATCTTCGCCATCACCGAAAAGATTTTTCCCACGATCACCGGCGACGGGCAACGGACGGTTGAAGAGCTGATTTGGAGCGATGCTCGTGCGCGTCTCGTCGCGGAAAAGTATCTTCAACGACTAGGCGAAGGGCGCTCGGAGGTGTTGCGGGTTGGAGAAGTTCTCAAGCTGGTTGAAGCCGGCAATCATGCCCAGGGCTGCATCTTCCGCGACGGCGCGCCGCTGTGGTCGGAAGAATTTGAACGGCGCATCGACGAGATTTCCAGGCGGCTCGGCGGCTTCTATATCGGTCGCTACGATATCCGCTACGCCTCCGATGCCGACCTGCGGGCTGGTCGCGATTTCCAAATCATCGAGCTCAACGGAGCCGCCTCCGAAGCAACGAACATCTACGACGCGCGCAACTCTTTGTTTTCCGCCTACCGCACATTGTTCCACCAATGGGAGCTCGTCTTCGCCATCGGTGCGGCCAACCGGAAGCTCGGCTCGTCGCCCACCAGCCTGGCGTTGCTCTGGCGTTCCTGGCGTGCGACCAACGCGCTCGTCGCCACGTATCCACCCGCCGATTGACCTGCGTGTGTACCGTCACCTTCATCGCCCGCCGCCACGGCTACGCCCTCGGCATGAATCGCGATGAGAAGCTGACGCGCGCGGTCGCCTTGCCTGCGGCGCGGCATCGCCTCAGCGCCGGCGACGCGCTCTTCCCCTCGGAGCCAAACGGTGGGACATGGATTGGCGTGAATGACTCCGGGGCAACGCTCGCGCTGATCAACTGGTATTCCGTCAATGCCCGCGTCATTGGGAAAAATGTCAGCCGTGGTGAAGTCGTGAAATCAGCGCTCCCGTCTGAGTCAACCGCCGGTGTGGATGCGGCGCTCGCCGAAGTGTCACTTATCCGTGTGAATCCGTTCCGGCTCATCGGCGTGTTTCCCAGAGACAAGACTGTTGTCGAGTGGTGCTGGAATCTCGAACGACTCGAATGTCTCGCGCACCCCTGGCAAACCAACATCTGGATCTCCTCCGGCTTCGACGAGCCCGGTGCGCAACGAATGCGCGGCAAAAGTTTCTCTGAAGCCCTCCGCCAAAGGTCCGCCGGCTCGACCGAATGGCTGCGCCGCCTCCATCGCTCGCACGGCCCGGAGCGCGGGCCCTGCTCCATCTGCATGCACCGCGAGGATGCCGCGACCGTGAGCTACACCGAAGTGATCGTCACTCGCCAGTCGGCTACCCTTCGCTACGCTCCTGGCGCACCCTGTTGCGCGGCATTGCAACCGGCTCTCACGTTGGCGATGATCCGTCGCTCGAAATGAATCCCTCACACCAATCAGCGTGAATCCAAACCCACGTCTCTTTTCCTTCGTCGGCGGCAGTGGCGGTGAATGGAAGGTCTCTGCTGTCCGCGCTGTGGCTGGTGAGGCGATGCCGGACATCGAACGATTGGACATAGTCGCGGGCAACGTCGTGCCTTCCAGCACGAACGACTGGGTGTTGCGCGGGGTCACCAGCAACGAGCGTTACGTCACGCGACCAGAAAAGGAGCAGCTCCTCGGCAGGCAACCCGCATTGGGCCGACCCGAGGCGGATTGTGCGGTTCTGATTCCGCTTCGGAAAAGTTCGAAGTGGTGGGCGCTCACGCAAGACGAGCGGCGGCAAATATTCGAAGCGCAGTCGCATCACACGCAGGTCGGACTGGAGTATCTTCCGGTGATCGCCCGACGACTGCATCATTGCCGCGATCTGGCTGAACCGGAACCGTTCGATTTCCTGACCTGGTTCGAGTTTGCGAAACAGGACACGGCGGCGTTTGATCGACTGCTGGTCAAGCTGCGTGCTTCGGAGGAATGGAATTACATCGAGCGCGAAGTCGAGATTCGCCTGACGCGCACCAACGCAGGCGCAAGCGAATGACAATTCGCACCACCTTCGATTGCCCGGCAACTTCCGCGAACTTCAGAAGATTGCCAGCAGTTCCGCCACGACAGGTTCACACGGCGATTGCGCCTTTCCAAAAGGTTCATTGGCGTCAAGGTGTCCTCACATGATCGCTCTCGCTGACTTCGATCCCGTGACCCTCGCGCGGCAATTTGCGGACTGGGGCTACAAACCCAGTCACGCGGGCCGCGTCCTCCGTGCGTTCTATGCGGGCGGCGACATTGTGAACCGGCCATCCCGCTTTTTGCCGCAGGGATTATTCGAGCGGTTGCGCGCGGAGTTGGCGTCGAGCGCGGCGACGCTGGCTGTGCGTCAGGTGGCGACGGATGGGACGACCAAGCTCCTGCTGCGGCTCGGCGATGGGCGCACGGTGGAGTCGGTGTTGATGCCGGATTTTCGCGCGGACCGCGCGGCGGGTTGCATCTCATCGCAGGTGGGCTGCGCGATGGGGTGTGATTTTTGCGCCACGACGAAGACGGGCTTTGAACGCAATCTCACCGCCGGAGAAATCGTGGAACAGTTCCTGGCCTTGCGGCGCGAAGCGCACGCGGTCGGGCGCAAGCTCCAGACCATCGTCTTCATGGGCATGGGCGAGCCGTTGCTCAATCTCGATGCCGTGCTAGCGGCGGTGCGCCGGCTCGCGGACAACTCGCTCGGAGCGCTGGGCTGGCGGCAGATCACCGTCTCGACCGTAGGCATCGTGCCGGGCATCGATGCGCTCACGGCCACGGGGTTGAATATCCATCTCGCGGTTTCTCTCCACGCGCCCGACGACGTCACGCGCGCGCAGTTGCTGCCGATGGGGAAGCGCTTTCCCATCGCCGACATCCTCGCGGCAGCGGATCGTTTCCAAGCGAGTCGCGGTCGGCCGGTGACGATCCAATATTGTCTGCTCGCGGGCGTGAATGATTCTCTGGAACACGCGCGCATTCTCGCCGAGTTACTTGGCTCGCGGCGGATGCACATCAACTTGCTGCGCTACAATCCCACCGGGCTGAGCTTGCGTGGCGTGGCCTACGAACCTTCGTCTGACGAAACCGCCGAAGCCTTCGCCGAAGTGCTGCGCGCGCGGAAGCTTGTCGCGCATTTTCGCCGTTCGCGAGGCAAGGACATCGATGCGGCGTGCGGCCAGTTGCGTCGGCGGAGCGAGGCGTTGTCCTGAAGGATTTGCTCCTTACTTGAACGGCAGGATGGTCGCGCCGAGCAGCGTCAGCAGCAGGCCGCTGAGGCTGGCGACGGAGACGATGAGCGTCCAGCTCTGGAGGGTTTCGCGCTCGGTGAAGCCGCTGAGTTTGCTCACTGTCCAGAAGCCGCTGTCGTTCATCCACGAAAGCATTTTGGAGCCGAAGCCGATGGCGAGAAAGATGTAGATGGGATGATAGGGCAGGGAACCGGCGCCGCCCAGCATCGGATACAGGATGCTGGAGGTCGTGATCATCGCGACGGTGGCCGAGCCTTGCGCGATGCGAATGACGGCGGAGACGGTCCATGCGAGCAGGACTAAATTCACTTCGCGGCCGGCGGCGAGCGCCTGGATCGCTTCACCTACACCTGCGTTCTTGAGCATGAAGCCGAAGGCTCCGCCGGCGCTGGCGATCAGAATGATTACGCCGGCAGTGGCGAAGGGCGGGCCGATGAGCTCGCTGACGTTGGCCATCGAGCATTTCCGCTGGCGCATCAACAGCATGACGGCCAGCCCCGCGCCGATGATCAGCGCCACGTTGCGGTTGCCGATGAATTCCACGATTGGGAAGAGCGCGGGGAATTGTGCTTTCCCGCCGAACACCGCGAGGAAGGAGGCGCCGCCGATGAGCAGAATGGGCAGCAGCACCGGGGCGAGCGACCAGACGAGGGATGGCAGTTCCTCTTCGCGTCGCGAAACCATCTGTTCCAAATCAGCGAGGGCCACGCCGCCGGTTTCGCGCATGGGGACATCCAGTCGGCGACTGGCCCAGCGCGCGACCAGCCAGCCACAGAGCGCCGGGATGATGCCCGCCACGATTCCGACCACGATGGTCAGCCCGATGTCGAGGTGGAGATTCTCCGCCATGGCGAGCGGACCGGGATGCGGCGCGACGAGCGAATGGGTCACGGTGCCGCCGCAGCAAATCGCCAGCACGAAGAGCATGTAGTCCTTGCCCGTGCGCACGCGCAAGGCGCGCGCGATGGGCAGGAGCAGCATGAAGAACGTCTCGAAGAAAATCGGAATCGAGAGCACGTAGCTGCTGGCGAGCAGGGCGCTGCCGGCGCGGCGTTCGCCGAACAGGGCGAGGAAGCGCCGCACCACTTTGTCCGCCGCGCCGCTTTCCACGAGGCACGTTCCGATCACGGAGGCGAGGGCGATGACCACGCCGATCTTCGCGGCGATGTTGCCGAAGCCTTCCGTGGTGAGTTCAGCGGCTTGAACCCAGTGGCTGCGTTCTTTCTTCGGCGTGGCGGGCAGGGTGCCGTATTCGCCGGGCAGCTTTTCCGACAGCACGCCGGCCAGGATCGCCGCCGCGATCAGCGCGAAGAACGCATGCATCCGCACAACGGTGACGAGGATGACGATGGTGGCCAGGCAGATCCCGAGCACGGCGAATGGCTGGAGCGAAACGGGATTTCCCGTCACGGCGGCAAAGAGCTGGAGTGGCGCGTGCAAATGCTTTTGGTGTGGAACGTCGTCAGTCCGCCAGAAAGCCGGGCTAAGGGCAAGAGGGATGAGCGTGACGGCCATCGCCTTGCCGCTACGCAGCGTTCAGCGCACAACACATCTACCTAACGCGCTTGAACGTTTGCTTATTCGGCTGCGATAGGTTTTCTGCCACGCACAGGCGGCGATTTATCCGGAACGGGCCCGAACAATTACAGATGAGTCCGTTCGAGAATGTTTACCTCACGGGCGCAAGCGGTAGAACCGCTGTGTGTGCTGCGCCGCTGCCCCGTCGATGAAGGTCATCGACTGCCCGTCAACTTCACCGGGCGACTCCATGAGCGGGGTCCAGTGAATGAGATCGGTGCTGGCTTCGAGGGCATAAGCCTCGCCGGCTGGCGCGAGTATCGAGACGCGGCGCAGGCCATCGGGCGACACGGAGATGGAAAGGCGGACGGAAGAGGAGGGGACGCCTCCAGACGCAGCGGTAATCATTGGGGCAGTAGCAATGACATTCAGGAGGGCGTTGAGGCTGGTGGCTTCACTCTCCGCATTGCGCACCACCACGGAGTACACGCCCGCGTTGCCACCTTGCACGTTGGTGAGGACAAGCGAGGGATTCGTCGCGCCGTCGATCTCCACGTCAGCGAGACGCCATTGATAGGCGAACGGCGGGCTGCCGGCGGCGGTCACGGAGAAAGTCGCCTTGCCGCCCTCCTTCGCATTCATGCTGCGCGGCTGCGACGTGATGCGCACAGGCAGAACGGTGACGGTGAGAACTGCGCCGGTGGTGGAGAGCTCGCCCACGGCGTTCGTGATCGTGACGGTGTACGTCCCGCGATGAACGGGCTGCGCGTTGGCGATGGCGAAGGTCGAGTTCGTCGCGTCCGGCAGGTTGATGTCGTCCTGCTTCCATTGATACGAAAGCGGATAACGCGTGGTCGCGCGCACGCTCAAAGTCACGCGGCTGCCAGCCAGCACAGTGTGGTTGCGCGGCTGCGAAGTGAGTTGAAATGGCGGGACGGTGAGATAGGCGTTCGTGCTGAGCGCTTCGCCAGCGTCGTTCCAGACGTAAACGGAGTAGAGCCCTTCGTCTGCTGGACCGGCAACGGGGATGGTGACCGAGGCGTTGGTCGCGCCGGGAACGACATATCCATACTTCCTCCATTGATAGCGCAGAGGCTTGGTGCCGGTGGCAGAAACCTTCAGGCTCGCGCGTTTGCCGGCGAGGACGGTCTGCGATTTCGACAGTGACTTGATGCGGGGAGCGAGCAGCACCTTCACCGTCGCGACACTGCTGGTGGCGGAGCCGATATCGTTCTGCACGCGAACTGTGTAAGCACCGGCATGCTTCGTTTGGGCGTTGGTGATCGTATGCGCGAGGTTCGTCGCCCCGGGCAGCGGCTTCTTGTTGAAGAACCATTGGTAACGAAACGGAGTCGTGCCGAGCGCGCCGACGGACAGCGTCAGATTCGTGCCGGCCGCCACGGTGGTGCTCCCGGGCACAACGAGACCGAACGGCGCGATGGACAAGTAGGACTGAGCCTCGACTGCACCAATATCCACCGACCCACCGACGAGCCGCGGTAATCCACGTTGATCGGTGGCGTAGTTGTTGGTCCCCAGATCGCCTCCCATATCAATGGCCGGAGAATGTGCCTGCGGTGGCATGGTCTGCGTCGGGCCGCCGTAATTCCCGAGCGGCGCGAGCCCTGGATCGCCAGAGAGAATGTTCGTTCCGGTCTCCGTGTAATCGAAGGCAATGTTCGGACTCTGGGCGGCGAAATTGCCGGCCACGACGGAGTTGAACACGGTGAGCGTGCCGCCATTAGCAATGCCGCCGCCACGACTGAGAGGACCGGCGCCGAGGCTCGCGATGGAGGAATTGCCGGAGATGGTGCTCTGGTTCAATGTCACCGTGCTCTGGCTGAAGATCGCGCCGCCATCCGCGAAGCCAGCGGATCCGCTCGTGGTCTGGGCCACGTTCGCGTAGAAAGTACACTGGTTCACCGTCAGCGATCCTCCATTCCAAACACCCCCACCCAAGGCACCGGAAGAATCGTCACCACCACAGACACCAGTGTTTCCGGAGAGAGTGCTGCGATTGAGCGTCATCGTCCCCCAATTTGCGATCGCGCCGCCGTAAGCATAACCCGACGACTCGAACGTGCTGGACGTGTTTCCGGCAAACGTGCAGTCGTTCGCCGTCAGCGTCCCGGAGTTATGGACGCCACCTCCAAAAACTGATCCGCCGTCATCGCCAACAATCCTGTTCCCAGACACGACACAGCGGTTGAGCGTCAACGTGCCGCGATTGTCGATGGCCGCGCCAAAGTTCGAAGAGTTGGAGGCAATCAAAAAGCCGTTCGTCAGCGTGAGCGAGTTCAACGTCACCGTGGCATTCGTCCCGATGTAGAGCAGTTGGCTGGTACCGTTGCCATCGAACCGAAGGCCATCCGGAAGGGCCGAGGCGTCGAGTGTGATGTTGTTCGGGATGCTCAGCGGTCCATTGGTCAGCAGCAGCGTCTTTCCGGAGAGGTGACTGCCAAACGTCACGACACCGCCGGAGGGTAGTCCAGCGATCACGTCACGCAACGAGCCCGGTCCGGAATCCGCCAGGGTCGAAACGGCTGATCCCAGTTCGCGCACTTGGAAGCCCGCAATGGATGGACCACGGGAGGCGTTCATCGAGTCGCGCATCAGGTAGGTAAATGATTGGAGTCCGGAGAATCGCATCGTGACGATCGCTAGATCGGCGCTGTTCGGCGGATTCTCGTCGGCGATGCCGTTGCCGAGCTGGAACGTGGGGACGTTGACCGTGGGGCCGGAGTTGCCGTTGCCAAGTATCGTCGTGAACTGGTTGCTCGAAAACACTCCAGAGCAGCAGTCACGCGGCTCGCCGTGAAGAATCTGCACGAGGTACTCCTTCGCCGGGTTGAAGTTCGAGTACGTCAGGCTGACGGGCTCCGGCCCATAGTTCTCGGAGAAGAACAAAGTGTCCGCGCCAAAAGAGCTGAGATCCGGGTCAACCGAGGGCCCGGTCACCGACCAATTCACGCCAGCAGGATTCGCCGAATTCGTGCCCACAAATGGAACGCCCGATCCCGGACCGCGGGTCACGCTGGCGTCGTTGCCGAGGTTCACTGCGACTCGCAATGCCCCGTTCGTAAGTAAGTGGCCGTCGATCGGGCGATTGCCAATCGGGCTGTCACCTTGGTTCACCGTGATCACGATCGCCGGTTCCAACGCCAGTTCACGCAGTTGGAAGCCGGCAATCGAAGGCCCGCGTCCGTCAGCGTCCCGCATCACGTAGGTGAAGGCTTCAATGCCCGTGAACTCCGCCGTGATTACCGCAAGGTCATTGCTGTTCGCGGGGTTCTCGTTCGCGACGCCGTTGCCGAGTTGAAACGCCGGCACCGAAACGGTCGGCCCCGGGTCTCCGTTCCCGTCCCGAGTCGAAAACGTGTTATCTGCGAAAGTGCCCTGACAGCAATCGCGCGGTTCACCATGCAGAATCTGCACGACGTAAACGTGCGTGGGATTCAGGTTGCTGTAGGTGAGGGTTACTGGCGACGGGCCATAGATTTCCGAATGAAACAGCGAATCGAAACCGTCGTCTCCGCCGTTCA
>CAMCCU010000215.1 GCA_945872975.1 Pedosphaera parvula Ellin514 | reverse complement strand
GTCGATGAAGCCATCGCCGAGGCCGACGTCATCAACCTGCTGCGCATTCAGCACGAACGGCAGCGCAAGACGATGTTCCCCAGCATCGGCGAGTACACGAATCTCTTCGGCCTCACCAAGGCGCGCTTTGCGAAGACGAAGCCCGACGTGCTCATCATGCACCCCGGACCCATCAATCGCGGAGTGGAGATCAACAGCGAAGTCGCCGACTGCGATCGCTCTGTCGTCCTCGAACAGGTCACCAACGGACTCGCTGTCCGCATGGCCGTCCTGTTCCTCGTCAACGGCGGCAAAGGACCGCAGGAGATCGCGGGCTGAGCTCTTGGTCCCTCCAAAACAAAGCCCTCACTCATAATCCTCGTCCAGCGCGCGGAGGAAGGCGGCGAGCGGGGCGATGTCCTCGTCTTTCAGCAGGATGCCGCTGAGGTCCAGGTCGGCATTGCGCACTTTGCCGTCGCGCGCCAGGCGAGACATGCGGAGGTAGAACTCAATCACATCCTCGATGGTGTCCGCTTTCCCGTGGTGTAGATACGGCCCGCTGAACGCGAGCCCGCGCAGGCTCGGCGTCTTGAAGAGCGCGATGGTGCGCGGGAGCAGAACGTCATCCGGCTGCGGACGCGCCTCGCCGTTGAGCAGGCGGCGGAGCGCGGTTTGCGCGCGCGGCTGATCCGGATTCGCGAACACATTCCACAGCCCGAGGTCGGTGCGGCTCGGCTTGTCCGCTGAAGGGATGTCGAGGAACGGTCCACGGGCGCGCGGATGCTTGCCGGTCGGAGGAAGCCAACGGTCAGAGTCGGCGTTGCGCGCGGCGAGGTCGGGAATCTCCAGCTTCGCGAAGGCACCGGAGCCGTGGAGGGAATCGTATTCGTCCTGCGCCACGCCGGTATTGTGGAACTTGAAGTCGGTGAAATCAGGTGCGTTGTGGCAGGTGACGCAGTTCCCGATGCCGTGGTTCGGACGTCGCACGCTGTTCGTCGCAAAGCGGGCCTGCGTGAAGAATATCTTCATGCCGAGCAGCTCCTGCGGGCCAAAGGCGAATGCCTGCGTGAGCGTCTTGAAGCGTCCGTTGAGCGGGAACGTGTAGCCGTTGGTGGGCGTGACGAAGACAGAGCCTTTGATGGAAGCGACGTAGTCGTGAACGTTGCGATTGTAGTAGGCGAGCGTCATGCCGGGATCGGGCCGGCGCGGGATAGTGTTCGTCTCCAGGAAGCAGTCGTAGGGCGAGCTATCATACTCGGTGCGTTCGTCACGGCTAAAGATGAGCGAATCCGTGTAGAGCGAGATGAGGCGCGCGACGGCGTCGAGGATCTGCTGATCCGTGGCGCGCTTCACATTGAGACGAAGCTTCTCGGGCAGACGGAAGCGCTCGGTCTCTTCACCAAGCTCCGGGTCTTCACCGGCGAGCAGATGCGCGTAGGAGTAGCTGCCGAATTCGCGGGCGAGCGGGCCGCGGCCGTTGTCCTTTCGGATGATGTGCGCGATGTTTTTGACCGCCTGCGCCTGTTCACCGGGGAGCCAGCCAAGGTTGCGTCCCGTGAGGGTGGCGCGCACGAGATCATCGCCCGTCACGAACTCGCCATCCCAATGCAGAAAGAGATCGTGCTCGCGCAGGATGGTGGAATTCACCATCGGCGGCGTGTTGCGCACGGTGAATTTTTGGCCGTCGCTGCGCGCGGGCACGGGCGAGCGGCGGGCGTAGTCGGCATAGGTGCGGTTCCCGAAACCGGCGTCACGATGCTCGTTCACGAGATGGCAGGCGCGGCAGTTGATCGCGTGTCCGGCGAAGGGACCGGGCAGCGGACGATTGGTGGTCACCGTGGTGTCCACGACGGAATCGCCGGCGGAGAGAGCGGCATTCGCGTCGCCGCCGGAGTGCGCGAAGAAATATTGAGAGAAGCGGGTTTCAAGAAAGAGCCGCTCGCCAATGGCCACCGTCGCGGGATCCTGGCGCGGATCGAGAAAGCCGGGGACGACGGCACGAGGAATCTTGAAGCGGCGCGTCGGCTGTCTGGCGTCGGCTGCATGAATGCTGGCCACCGCGAGGATGAGGAACAAGAGCACGACAGAGCCTCGAACGAGGCTCGGCAATTTTAGAAGCGCAGTCATGAACGTTGATTTCGACGAGCGTAGTGGAGCCGCACTTCATCGTTCTCGCAACCACGCATCAACTTCGAGCCGCTGCGGAACGCTGGCCTGCGCGCCTGGTCGCGTCACGGAGATGGCCGCCGCCGCACAGGCGAATCGCGCCGCGTCGCGAGAGTCCGCGCCTTCGACCAGCCGCGTGACGAACGCGCCAATAAAAACGTCGCCCGCCGCCACGGTATCCACGGCTTGCACGGCGAAACCAGGAATGTGGCCGGAAAATCCTGGCGCTTCGATCCAGACACCCGCCGCACCCAGCGTCACCGCGATGCGTGCACCGCCACTGCGTTCACGAAGGCGACGGGCTGCAAGTGAGGCATCCTCCGCGGACCGCACCGTCATGTCAGCAAGTTGGCCCGCTTCGATTTCGTTGGGGATGATCCAGTCGCACAGGCGCAGCAGTTCGTCAGCGAGGATGACGCAGGGAGCCGGGTTGAGCACGGCGAGCGCCCTGCCCTGTTTCGCCTGACGCAAGGCCGCTTCAACGGCATCAAGCGGAATCTCCAACTGCACAATGACGGCCTTGGAACCAAGAAAATTGTCCGCGTGAGGCAAGATTTCCGACGGGCTGAGCGTGTCATTCGCCCCGGCGACAAGCACGATTTGATTCTGCCCGACGGCATCGACCGTGATCATCGCGACGCCCGACGAGGTGTTCGCCCGGCGCGTCACGGCAGCCACATCGATTCCATCCGCGCGCAAGCTCGCGAGCAATTCGTCACCAAACGGATCGTCGCCCACCGCACCGATCAGCGCGCACTTGATGCCCATGCGCGCCACGGTGCAGGCTTGATTTGCGCCCTTGCCACCGGGAGAGCGGCGGAAGTTCCGGCCACGCACGGTCTCGCCGGGCTGCGGCAAGCTCGGCGCATCCACCATCAGATCCATGTTCAAACTGCCCACGACGGTGATCATGCGGGCGATTATCCCGATAATGAGTGGAACCGGGAGCCAGAAATCGCGCACGCCGGGACAAAACCGAGGCCCGTTCCAACAAGAGAGGTCGAATGAAGTAAAATGGTCTTGCGAAGCGGCGGAGGAATTGGTTCATTAACGGCTCGGTTGCGCGTATGGTGGAATTGGCAGACACGCTACTTTGAGGTGGTAGTGCCGCAAGGTGTGCAGGTTCAAGTCCTGCTACGCGCACCATTTTTGCCTGGCTCGGTTGGAACAGCGGTAAAAGGAACTGATGAATTACGCCTCTGGAACAGCTCAAAGCAAACTTCAGCTCCGAGCCATTCCGTTTACGCTTCGCTTCGTCATCCCGGCAACCGCTGATGCACCCTCTTCGTGAAGTAGATTGAGTTCATCCCCCCAAACCACAGCATCCGATCAAGAATGCTTGAAGGCTTGGCGGAGTCATCCGGGCGCGGAAAGGTTGCGCCCATTGGTCGAGCGCTATGCTGCATTCGTTTACTTCTCTGCGTTTCGTCGCCTCGGCACTGCATACCTAGCCACAGAAGCGACTCGCTCCGTTTTTCTGGTTCTTGCCCGCCGCGCCGGGAGACTGCCGACGAAGACCGTGCTGGCCGGATGGCTGTTTCACGTAACGGATCTCGCGTGTCGGAAGCTTGGCCGGAAGACGCAACGCGCAAGCCATTGGCGCTGGTTCGAGGGAAAGCCAGCGAACCTTCTCATCCCCGAACTCCCGCTATGGGAGCGTGTGGCTCCGAAGCTCGATGCAGCGCTCGCGCAACTGCCAGATGGTCAGCGGGACGCCGTGCTCCTATACATTCTGCTCGGGCACAGCCACGAAGTCGCAGCGCAAATACTCCGCACCAACGAGCGGCGAGCGGGCCGGCGAGTGGAAAGCGGCCTGAAGAAAATTACGCGCCGGCTTCGCAGGCAGCACGCCATCACGGAGACGGAATCCCTGACGACAGCCTGCATTCACGACTTTCATACCGTGGCCGTGCCCGAGGGATTAACCACCGCGATTCTCGACTCGATTGACCAAAGTCTCGGCAAGCGACCGCCAGACAAACTCGCACGGCGAATCCTGTTCTCGCTGGGCTGGGCGCGGTGGCGACGAAGGTTCGCGATTGGAGTTACCAGCTTCATCGTATTGCTGCTGGCCGTCATCGTCGCCGTCTGGCAGATCGAAGGCCGGACGGGCTACAGCCGGCTCGTCTCGACGTTCCTCGTGTGGGCCGTGAAACACGACGCAAAGTCCGCTCCGGGACTGGCGATCCCCGCGCGTCCGTGGCCCGCGAAAGTGAACAGCCTGAAGCCCGACGCCACCAGCGTCCGCACCGTTCAAGACCTCTACCGCACGACGAACATCTGGCTGGCTCATCTACGCTTCACACAAGAACAATGGGCGGCGATGGAGCCGAAACGGATCGAGCCCCTGCCCCATTTCATGCAATCGGACGGCACAGTGATGCTCCGCAATCCCGAGGCACAGCGCAGCGGACTCGCGGGCGTGCTCGGTTTTGATTTCGACTGGGCACACGCTGACTTGGAATTCGGCGGCATCATGTTCACCAACGTGGCAGCGCGGATCAAAGGCAATGGCACGTTCCTCGGCTCATTGTATGGCGACAAGCGGCCGCTCAAGGTGGATCTCAACAAGTTCGCCAAAGGACAGAAGCTGGGCGATGCGGACGGATTCACCTTCAACAACCTCATCAACGACTACTCCTGCCTGAGTGACGCGCTCGCTTACGAGCTCTATCGAGCGGCAGGCGTCCCGGCCTCGCGAACGGCGTACGCGTATGTGAGCGCCAGCGTGAACGGACAATGGACCCGCAAGCCGCTCGGTCTCTATGCGATGATTGAACCCGTGGACGAAACGTTCGCGCTGGAACGGTTCGGCTCCAAGCGCGCCCCGGTGTTCAAGCCGGTCACCTATGAACTCTTCCAACATCTCGGCGACGACTGGCCGGCCTACGAGGCGATCTACGATCTCAAGACCAAGGCCACCGAGGCCCAGCAACGACGCGTGATCGAGTTCGCACGGCTGATGACCTTTGCGAGCGACCCGGAGTTCGCGGAGCAACTCGGAGACTTTCTTGATCTGGAGAAGTTCGCGCGCTATCTCGCCTGCGAAGTCTTGTTGTCCAACTACGACGGCTTCCTCTCCAACGGCCAGAATTTCTATCTGTACCTCCATCCCGTCTCGAACAGGTTTGGGTTCATCCCGTGGGATCTGGACCTCGCGTGGGGCGGCTTCTTCCTGATCGGCACGACCCGCGAACGCGAGCGCGCGCGCATCTGGCATCCGTGGGTCGGGGAGCATCGCTTTCTCGAACGCGTGATGGGCGTGGATGAATTCCGTCAGCTGTATCGTGCGCAGCTCGAAGACTTGCTCGCACGCCTCTTCATTCCCAGCCGTCTCAAACGCCGCATCGATGAAGTGGCCAGGGCGATCCGTGGACCCATCGCAGCGGAGTCCGACTTTCGCCTCGGCAAATTCGAGCAGGCCGTAAGCGACCAACGACGCGAGCCTTTGCCGGATGAGAACGATCAGGGAGCCAATCGCCCGGCGCACCAGCTCAAGCATTTCATCGAGGCACGTGCCCGGTCCGTACGCGAACAACTCGACGGCAAATCAAAAGGAATCGTTCTGGAGCGCCACCGACGGAAGTGATGTAATTCTTCGAAAGAAATCTTGTTCAAACACGTCTGCTAACCCAATGCGCTTTATGAATCCAATCCTGCTCGCGGCGGTCATGGCGTCCGTCACCGTCCCTTCCCTCACGGCAAACGACTGGCCGCACTGGCGCGGGCCGGATCGTAGCGGCATCTCGACCGAGACAGCCTGGGCCGACCAATGGCCAGCCGCCGGGCCTGCCATCGCCTGGAAAGCACAGGCCGGCCTCGGCTACACGTCGTTCGTCGTGGCGAATGGGCGCGCCGTCACCGCAGGCCACGCGGATGAGAAGGATACCGTCTTCTGCTTCGATGCGAACACCGGCAAGTTGCTGTGGAAGCACGCGTATCCGTCGGAGCTGGGCGACAAATATTTCGACGGCGGCACCACCGGCACGCCGACGATTGATGGCGACCGCGTGTTCTGGCTGAGCCGATGGGGCGACACGTTTTGCCTCAACCTCACCGACGGAAAGGTCATCTGGAACAAGAACGTGCAGACCGAGTCCAAAGCCCGCGTGCCGGACTGGGGCTTCGGCGGCGCTCCGCTGGTGCAGGGCGACAAGCTCATTCTCAACGTCGGCGACGCCGGGCTCGCGCTCGACAAGAAGACCGGTGCGATCCTCTGGCAATCTGCGCCGAAGAGCGCGGGCTATTCCACGCCGATGCCGCTGAAGCAGGGCAACAATACGCTGGCCGTCTTCGGTTCCGCACAATCCTACGTGGCGGTAAATCTCGCAGACGGCAAGGAAGCTTGGCGCATCAAGTGGCTCACCCAATACGGGGTGAACGCCTCTGACCCGATCTTCGATGGCGACCACGTCTTCCTCTCGACCGGTTACGGCAAAGGCTCGGCGCTCTTCAAGCTCGGCGGCGCGGAGCCGGTGGAGGTCTGGAAATCAAAAGCGTTCCGCACGCAGATGAACGGTGCCGTGCTCTACAAGGGTCATCTCTACGGCGTGGACGGTGACACCAGCGAAAAGGCGTCGCTCAAGTGCATCGATTTCGTGACCGGCACGGAGAAGTGGAAGCACGCGAACTTCGGGTCAGGCGGCGTCATCATCGCGGACGGCAAGCTCATCGCGCTCAGCGGCACGGGCGAACTGATGGTTGCGCCCGCAGCTCCGGACGGATTCAAGCCCACGGCTCGCGCCCAGGTCTTCGGCGGCAAATGCTGGACCGCACCGGTGCTCGCGGATGGCCGCATCTATTGCCGCAACTCACGCGGCGAAGTCGTGGTCGTCGATGCGCGGAAGAAGTAGCCGCTAAGTTCCAACAAAAGAAACCCACCGTCATGATCTCCCCCCTGCTCACCCGCCGCCATTTCATCCGCAGCACCGCCATCGCGGGCACCGTCCTTTCGTCTGCGCCCTTCATCCGCGCCGCCGATCCGGCGAAGAAGTTTCGCACCGCGCTCATCGGCTGCGGCTGGTGGGGAAAGAACATCCTGCGCGAAGCCATTGCCAGCGGACGCGTGAAAGTCGTCGGCCTTTGCGACGTGCATGAAAACACGCGCGAGGTCGCGGCGGAACAAGTCACCGACCTCAATGGCGACAAGCCGAAAACGTATAACGACTTCCGCGAACTGCTCGAAAAGGAGAAGCCGGAGATCGTCATCATCGCCACGCCGGATCACTGGCACGCGCTCCAGACCATCGCCGCCGTGAAATCCGGCGCGCACGTTTTTGTCGAGAAGCCGACCGGCCACACCGTCAATGAAAGCCGCGCGATGCTGCGGGCCACCAAAGAAAGTGGACGCATGGTGCAGGTGGGTTTGCATCGCCGCATCGGGCCGCATCACGTCAGCGGCATGAAGTTTCTCAAGAGCGGCGCGGTCGGCGATGTCGGCATGGTCCGCATCTTCGCGCACGGCGGCGGCGGGCGGGAACGTCCCACTGCGAACAGCGAACCGCCCGAAGGCATGGACTGGGATCTCTGGTGCGGTCCTGCGCCGAAGCGACCCTTCAACCAGAAGCTGCATCCCGGCGGCTGGCGCAACTTTCTCGACTACGGCAACGGCCAACTCGGCGACTGGGGCGTTCACTGGCTCGATCAGGTGCTCTGGTGGAGCGAGGAGAAATATCCGAAGCGCATCTTCTCCAGCGCTGGTCGTCCTGTCGCCGGCATCTCGGTGAACAACGAAAAGGAACAGACCAGCGACACGCCGGATCATCAGGTCGCGGTCTATGATTTCGAGAGCTTCACCTGCGTGTGGGAACACCGCCGCTTCGCCGACAACAAAGCCGAGAAGCACAAGATTGGTGCCTATTTCTACGGGACCAAAGGCACGCTGCACATCGGCTGGCGCGACGGCTGGACGTTTTATCCGACTGATGGAAAGGCGCAGACGCAGCACGAGGATTCGCAGCTCCAGGAGCCCGACGGCCACAACTTGAAACTGCTCTGGGCCGACTTCATCACGTCCATCGAGAGCGGAAAGAAGTCCGTGGCAAACATCGAGATCGCTCATCGCGCCTCCGTGCTGCCGTTGCTGGGAATGATCTCGTGGCGCACGGGACGCAGCATCGAGTGGGACGCCGCGAAGGAACAAATCATCGGCGATCCGGAGGCGAACAAGCTGCTGAGCCGGCCGTATCGCGGACCGTGGGTTTACCCGGAGGCCTAGACGAAACGCTGGCTCCCATTCGGGCTGTGGCTCGCGTTTGTCGTCACCGTGATCGTCTTTGCGGATCGCGGCAGAGGGCGCGCATTCTTTGGCTGGATCAACAGCTTCCCGCTCGGCGACAAGGCCGGTCACTTCTTCTTAATTGGCGTGATGGCGTTTCTGCTCAACCACGCGCTGGCCTATCGCACCGCTCCCGTCAACGGATCGCGCCTGCAACTGGGCGGGTTGATCGTTGGCGTGGTGATAACGTTCGAGGAGTTCTCCCAACTGTGGTTCTCATCCCGGACGTTCGATGCCGGTGACCTGCTCGCAAACTGGTTCGGTGTTCTCGCCGCGGAGTTGCTGGCGCGAACCAAGACGCGCTGACTCCCCGTTCCCGCTCGCCGCAC